>CAMAYE010000092.1 GCA_945862135.1 Bordetella parapertussis | reverse complement strand
GCTTCCTGCTCGAAGCACAGGTTGCCGGGAACGTTGTCATGAAGCTGCGGCGCACCGGAAGCCAGAGCGGCCCGCGGATCGACCACAACGGGCAGATCTTCGTATTCGACCTCGATCAGTTCAGCGGCGTCCTGCGCCTGCAGCGCGGTCTCGGCAACGACCATCGCAACCAGATCACCGACGAAACGCACACGGTCGTGAACCAGCACCGCACGTTCGGGAATATCCGCCTTCTTGCCGTCCTTGCCGGCGAAGGTCAGGAAACTCAGCGGTTTGACGTAACCGGCCTTTACGGCATCGGCACCGGTGTAAACACCGACGACGCCGGGGGCCTTGCGCGCAGCATCCGTGTTGACTGACAGTATTTTTGCGTGGGCACGATCCGCGCGCAAAAATGCAGCATGAGCCTGACCGGGCAGACTCCAGTCGGCGGAATAACAACCCTCGCCTTTGATCAGCCGCAGATCTTCAAGGCGGGACAGTTTTGCGCCGCCGATTTCAAACAGGTGATGATGGTCCATGACGTTAACGCGCACCGCATGCTGGACGCAGCTGCGGCGCGCTCTCTCCTCCGTTGGAATAGCGTTTAGGATAACGCAAAAATGCAGTTATGACCGAGGCATTCGTGTTGCGCAGCCCTCCCCCGTCACGCACAATGCAGCGCTGACAGTCCATATCGTAAAAGCGCATCCCTGCCGAAAATTCCATGAAAAAAGACACCCTGCTTACTCATATCGGTCGCGATCCGGCCCAGACCCGCGGCACGGTCAACATGCCGGTTTTCCGCACCTCGACCGTGGTCTTTCCTGATCTGGAGACCTACGAAAACCGTGACCCCGACGACTACAAAAGCATGCGTTACGGCGTACATGGAACGCCGACCACCTGGGCTTTTGAAGAAGCGGTTGCGCGTATGGAAGGAGGATACATGGCAGTGGCCGTGCCTTCCGGCCTGGCGGCAATTACAGCCGCGCTGAGCGCCTTCGTCAAACACGGCGATCATCTGCTGGTCACTGACAGCGCCTACGCGCCGACGCGCCTGTTCTGTGACCGGCAACTGCGCGCCAATGGCATCGAGGTCGAATACTACGATCCCTTGATCGGCGCCGGCATCGCGCGCCTGATCAAACCCAATACCAAGGCTGTATTCTGCGAAGCCCCGGGTTCACTGACCTTCGAAATGCAGGATATCCCGGCCATCGCCGCAGCCGCCCATGCGCGCGGCATCCCTGTCCTTGCGGATACGACTTGGGGCACGCCCTACTTTTTCCGCTCCTTCGAGCGTGGCGTCGATGTGTCGATCCACGCGGCCACAAAATACATCGTCGGCCACTCCGACGTGCTGATGGGCGTCATCGTCACCAATGAAAAATGCTGGCTGCCGGTGCGACACACCATCGCTGACTTCGGTTATTGCGTCAGCCCGGACGACTGCTACCTGGCGCTACGCGGATTCCGCACCATCGGCGTGCGCATGAAACAGCAGATGGCCAATGCCATCACTGTCGCCAACTGGCTGCAGGGTCGTTCGGAAGTGCAGCGCGTGCTGTTCCCTGCGCTGGAAAGCGACCCCGGCCATGCCATCTGGAAGCGCGATTTTGACGGTGCTGCATCGCTGTTCGGCGTCGTACTGCAGCCGGCGGAACGGGCAAAGGTCGCGGCTTTCGTCAATGCGCTGAAACTCTTCGGCATCGGTTCCAGTTGGGGCGGTTATGAAAGCCTGGTCACTGCACCGCACCCGGAGAAGATGCGCACCGCGACAAACTGGAATCCGGGCGGCCCCACCATCCGCCTGCACATCGGCCTGGAAGATCCGGCCGACCTGATTGCCGACCTTGAGCAGGCGCTGACGCACCTGCGCTGAGCCGCATTAACGCAATTCGTCGACAGCCTTTGCAATGCGCCGCCCGCCCTCGATGACGCTGTCGAGGGCATAGGCGATCGAGATGCGCATGTACGGACTCAATCCGTAGGCCGCGCCCTGCACCACGGCCACACCGGCATGCTCCAGCAGGTGCAGCACGATGTCCTGCTCGTTCTCGAGAACCTTGCCCTGCGGCGTGCGGCGACCGATCAAACCTTCTACGCGGGGAAACAGGTAAAACGCCCCCTGCGGCCGGTCACAGGTAATACCGGGGACCGCATTGAGAATGTCGAGCAGGCGGTCGCGCCGCTCCTGAAAAGCAGCGGCGCGTTCCGCAATGAATTCCTGTGGACCGTCCAGCGCCTCCACGGCGGCCCACTGACGGAGCGAGTTGACGCCGGCGGTACTCTGCGACTGCAGCTTCACCATCGCATTGATCAGCTCGCGCGGCCCGGCGGCATAACCGAGACGGAATCCGGTCATCGCATACGCCTTGGACACGCCATTGACCGTCAGTGTGCGATCGGCAAGATCCGGTGCCACCTGTGCCATGGTGCAGAATTCCACGCCATCAAAACGCAGATGCTCATAAATGTCATCGGACAGGATCCAGACTTGCGGATGGCGCCGCAGCACTTCCGCCAGGGCCAACAATTCGCTGCGGCTGTAAATCGCGCCACTGGGATTGCCCGGTGAATTGATCATCAGCCACTTGCTGCGCGGCGTGATCGCCGCTTCCAGCTGCTGCGGCGTGATCTTGAAACCGTTCTCCATGCTGCAGTCGACCACAACCGGCGTGCCGTCCGCGACCAGCGTCATGTCCAGGTAAGAAATCCAGTACGGCGCCGGAATGATCACCTCGTCGCCGGGCTCCAGCGTGGCGAGCAATGTATTGAACAGGATCTGTTTGCTGCCGGTACCGACCATGATCTGATCGACGGCATAATCCAGTCCGTTGTCCCGGATGAACTTGCGCCGCACCGCTTCGCGCAACTGCGGAATGCCGAAGATCGGCGGATACTTGGTTTCGTTGCGGTCCATCGCCGCAACCACTGCACGTTTGACGTGATCCGGCGTATTGAAGTCCGGTTCGCCGATCGTTAACCCGATGATGTCGCGTCCGGCTGCTCGCAGGTCGCGCACCTTCTGCGCAGCCAGTGTGCTCGGGGAAAGTTTGGTACGCGACAGGCGTGGCGAAAGCTTGATCATGATGCACGTTCTCCGGCGTGGGCGTGGGTGTGGCGCATCTTATCCGCACCGCCCGGGGCCGGCAATTCAGCCCGCCGCAGAAAACAGAAAGGCGCTCGGCGGAGCGCCTTTTTTACGTCGGAAACCGGCAACAAGTCCGTTACTTACTCCGCCCTGTCCTCTTTGCCCGAATTGCCCTTACGGAATACATAGACCACAAAACCGATAATCATGCCGAAGAACAATACGGCAGATACGATCAGCGCCGTCGGGTCAGTCTCGCCCCGGGGAACCGCCGCAACAACCGCCTCATCGGCAAGAACCGGCAGCGACACCAGAAACATCAAGACTGCGGATACAAACTTGCTCTTCATTGCGGACTCCTGCTCTACGGTGGTGAACAAATCGCCCCGCGTCGGGTAGAGCCGGCACAGCGCGCAGCTCATGCTGCGGTGTGCAGCTTTCTGCAGCCTTACTGCGCCTTGCTGCAAACTTACGGCAGTCTCGTCCGACAGCTTGCCGCCACACGCACCTGAAAGCCCGCGTCAGAAATAGCCGTCCATCATCTTGTCCACCCATGAAGGCAGACGCACATTGTCCTTGCGCTCGAATCCGGGAATATAGGGTTTGATGTCGAGCACCGGCGTGCCGTCGAGCGCGTCGAGCCCACGTACTGTAATACCCGTGCCGTCGACCGCGAGCAGCTCCACTGCGGTCACTCCGATCGGGTTAGGCCTGAACTTGGTACGTTGGGCGAATACGCCGACCGGATCGAGGTTTTCCATGCCGCGCGGGTTGCGTGCGATCTGTTTCGCCGGATCGAACGGCGGGATTTTGTGCAGATGGAAAATCACCACCACATGCGAAAACTCGCTCAGCCCGGCAAGGCCTTTGACATACAGCGGATCAATCTCGATCCGCGATTCGACGTTTGCCCAATGACCTGCGGACATCTCTGTGCGGTCGCTGCTTACTTTGCCGATGGGTTCAAATTGGGCCATGAATGGTTTTCCGAAAAATTGGGGGGCAATCCGTGCCGCTGCAAATTACCACGTGTTTGAGCGTGCCACAAAAAACAAAGGGCCGGCTTGCGCCGGCCCTTCGAGTAAAACTGGTAGGAGGTGCGAGATTCGAACTCGCGACCAACGGATTAAAAGTCCGCTGCTCTACCGGCTGAGCTAACCTCCCAAAAAGGAGGCGGAATTCTAACTGTCGAGGCCAAGTGGGTCAACCCGCATTTTGCCCGGAAACAGACAATACGGCTCAATCCTCCTGCAACATGCGCCAATACTGGTATTTCATCGTTGCGGCTGCGCCGGCAACAATCGCGGCAAAGGTAAACATGGAGCCCACGGCCACGGTAGACATGCCGGTGATTGCCTGCCCGACCGTGCAGCCCATCGCCAGCACGCCACCGACGCCCATCAATACGCCACCGATTGCGTGATTGGCAAAGTCCTGCCAAGACACAAACCATTCAATACGAAAACTGCGAACTGCAAGCGCATACACGAAAGAACCTGCGATAAGGCCGCACAAAGCAACAACACCGAAATTGATCAACGAAAGGTCGCCGGGATTCAACAGATAACGCACGCTGTCGCCCATCGGGCTGACAAAGGTATAGGACTGCACCTGAACACGACTGGGGACCACGGTTGCAAATTCGGCATATTCCTTCCACGCCTGTCCGAGCGGACCACCAGTGATATACCAGCCGGCCAATACGGCGAGACCAACTGCTGTGCCGCTGAGCAGATTGTCGAAACTGCTGCGGAAATCCGCTGAACGCAGTACAAAAACCAGCAAACCGAGGGCAATCGCAGCGCCGATCGCCGCATTGAATACACGTGATGGGGGCAGACCTGACACACCCGCAATCACCGCGCCCAGTTCCTGCGATGGAATGCCGTGTTGCGCGAGATTTAGGGTCGTCGCCGACACCCAGGGATGGAACAGTTGTTCGTAGAACGATGTCCACAACATCAGGTACGCCATCACCCCGGCAGTCGTCAGCACCACCAGCGATTTCAGGTTGCCGGCGCCGACGCGAACCAGCGTCTTGTTGCCGCATCCGCTGGCGAGCGTCATCCCGATGCCGAACAGCGCACCACCCACGAGGTAGCGCAGCCAGCCAAAACTGGACGTACGGTATGGCGGAAAGGTTTCTCCACCGAGGCTGATCACGCCCGTGATTTCAAGCAGTGCGACACCACCCATCGCCACCGCCATCGCCAGCAGCCACGCGCGCATGCGACCGTGATCGCCCATATTGACCCAATCGGAGACTGCGCCCATGGTGCAGAAGTTGGTCTTGTTGACGATGGCGCCAAGCACCGCGGCAATCACGAATATCGCGGCCAGCACCTGATGATGCACATTCATTTCCATCGCTTGTCCTCATGGCGCGCTGTGCAGAAGGGAGTCTGCAGGCAATGTTGTGCCGGAAGTTTACTGCGGCCTCACAAGCCGCGATTAACTGCTTGTTTTTATTGAATTATTTGTAGCGCGTCGGATCGGCAACACCTGCACCTTCAAATCCGGCACGGCGCAACCGGCAGGAATCACAAACCCCGCAGGCTCGACCTTCGGCATCGGCCTGGTAACAGGACACCGTCAACGCGTAGTCCACGCCCAGCGTCATGCCACGGCTAATGATTTCGGCTTTGCTCAATTCGATGATCGGCGTATGCAGATGCAGCCGGAGTCCCTCAACGGCCGCCTTGGTTGCCAGATTCGCCAATGCCTCAAAAGCATGCATGTATTCCGGGCGGCAATCCGGATACCCGGAATAATCCACTGCATTGGCGCCGAACCAGATATCAGCGGCTCCCGCGACTTCCGCTTCGGCAAGTGCCAGCGCCAGCATGATGGTGTTGCGTGCCGGCACGTAGGTCACAGGTATGCCGGGCTGCACGCCGTTCACAGGTACGGGGATCGCAGAATCAGTCAGCGCCGAACCACCAACCGCGCCCAGATCAATGCGTACGACCTTGTGCACCTTTGCCCCCAGCGCACGGGCGACACGCGCGGCGGCATCCAGTTCAGAACGATGGCGCTGGCCGTAATCGATCGACAGGCAGTGGCATTCATGCCCGGCAGCACGAGCCATTGCGAGAGTTGTGGCGGAATCCAGTCCGCCGGAAAGCAGTACGACCGCGGGCGATTTCATCACTCAATGTCCGGGCTTTTCGCCCCATAACAATTTATGCAGTTGCAGCTGCATGCGCACCGGCAGACGGTCACGGAGTATCCATTCAGCCAGCTGCCGTGGCTCGAGTTTTCCGTGCACCGGCGACAGCAGCAACGGGCACAAGGCCGCGAGTCCGTGATTGCGAATCTGCTCGCAGGCCCAGCGGTAATCCGCTTCGTCGCACAACACGAACTTGATTTCGTCATGCGGCGTCAGATGCGCAAGGTTGGACCACAGGTTGCGCTCGCATTCACCGGAACCCGGTGTTTTCAGATCAAGGATTTTCGAAATCCGCGGATCAACCGCGGACACATCCAGCGCACCGCTGGTTTCCAGCGATACCGAATAACCGGCGTCTGCCAGTCTTTGCAGCAGCAACGGCGCCTGTTTCTGCGCCAGCGGTTCACCGCCGGTGAGCGTGACGTACTGCGGGCGATATTCAGCGACCTGCCTCAGGATTTCATCCAGCGTCATCGACTCGCCGCCATGGAAGGCATACGCCGTATCGCAATAACCGCAGCGCAGCGGGCATCCTGTCAAGCGTACGAATACCGTAGGCAGGCCAGTACGGCTGGTTTCGCCCTGCAGCGAATGAAAAATTTCCGTCACGCGCAGCGTGGTCGCAGCGGAAACGGCGGCGGGTTTTTCGGTCACGGTATTCACGGCAGTGATTCTACCGGGATGCGGCGTGAAGCCGCAGCAACTCAGCGCAAATTGGCGACGCGCCGACGCGCCTTTTCGGCGGCCTCGGACGAGGGATACCGCGCAATCAGACCATCCATGGTCTTGCGCGCCGCATTGTTGTCTCCAGCCTCGAGCTGGGCGCTGGCCATGTTGAGCAGGGCATCCGGAACGGAACTGCTGTCCGGATAGGCCGAGATCAGTTTCTGCTGGCTGGCGATCGCATTCTTGAAGTCACGCAGATTGAAATACGAGTCGCCGATCCAGTACTGTGCGCGCGGTGCCAGCGTACTTTTCGGATACTTTGCGATGAACCCCTGGAACGCAGTGATTGCGCCCTGATAATTGCCGATGCGCCTTTGCCCCTGTGCACGCTCGTAAACCTCGTTTTCTTCCGCATTGACTGGTGCGGATGACGGCTTTACTGCGTCCGCAGCCGGTGCGGTTGCACCAGCCACTGCCGCCCCTGCCGCGGGCGCACCCGCGGCACCCGGCTGCTCGAAACGACGCAGGCGCTGGTCGAGATCGACATACATGTCACGCTGCCGCTTGGCGACCCCTTCTATGTTGTTTCCCAGCGTTTCAACCTGCCCGCGGAGATTACGAATCTCCTCACGCAGTTTTTCGATTTCAGCCGCCAGTGCGAGTACGGGTTGGGCTTTTGCGGCATCTTCAAGCTTCGCCAGCCTGGCCGACATGCTGTCGCCCTGCTGACGCAGGTCGTCGATACGTTTCTGCTGCTCGGCGATCTGCTTGCGCGCCACCTCATCATCGAACATGCCAGCCGAGGCTGTGCCTGCGACGAACAGGATGGCGCCAAGCGCGAACGCGGCAGCCGCCGCGCGCATGCTGCAATACTTCATGGTTCAGTGATCAGTCGTTCGGATAGACGAGGTCGGCACGACGGTTCTCGTACCAGCTTTTTTCATCGTGCCCGGTGGCCTTGGGTTTTTCTTCGCCAAAACTGACTGTTTCGATCTGATCAGGTTGTGCACCCAGCAACTGCATGGCCTGCTTGACGGCATCCGCGCGACGCTGGCCCAGCGCGAGATTGTACTCACGGCTTCCGCGCTCGTCGGCATTGCCCTGCACGGTCATCTTCATCTTGCGGTTCTGCTGCAGATAACGCGCATGCGCCGAAACAACCGGTTTGAACTCATCCTTGACGACATTGCTGTCGAGTTCGAAATAAACGCTGCGCTTGGAGAGGATGTTCGACGGATCCTTCAGCGGGTTACCGGACATGCTCGAGGAATCCAGCGGCTTGGAGGTGGGCCCGGTACTCTGGGTCTGCGGCTTCTGCTGCTGGGCACCGGCAGTTGCCCCACTGCGGTCTTCAACAGCGGCGCCTTCCTGTTCCTGGGTGGGGGTGCTGCTGCAGGCGGCGAGTATCACCGAAGCAGCCAGTGCAAAAATCAATCGTTTCATGTTCCGACTCCTTGTCGACTGTAGTGGTGTGCTGAGTACTGCTGATTATTTTGAGTACTGTTATTTATTGACCACGGGACTCCACGCAGGTTCACGTGCATCCCCGACATCTGCAGTGAAACGCTGCTTGATGCGGCCGTCGCTGGAAACTGCGGCCAATATACCACGCCCCCCCACCTCGGTTGCATAGAGGATGATCTTGCCGTTGGGTGCAAAGCTCGGCGATTCGTCAATGCCGCCGTTGGTCAGTACCTGCACCTGACGCGTCGCGAAATCCTGTACTGCGACGTTGAAGCGTCCGCCATTGCGCTGGATGAAGGTGAAGCTTTTGCCGTCAGGGCTGTGCCGCGGTGATACGTTGTAATTGCCCTCGAAGGTCACCCGCTGCGCATTGCCGCCGCTGACGGGAATGCGGTAAATCTGCGGACCGCCGCCGCGATCGGAGGTAAACAGAATGGATTGGCCATCCGGTGAAAAATTGGCTTCGGTGTCGATCGCCGAACTCTGCGTCAGCCTGCGCGGCGCGCCGCTGCCGTCGGCATTGATCAGGAAAAGTTGGGAACCGCCGTCGCGGGTCAGCGTCACCGCCAGCTGCTTGCCGTCCGGCGACCATGCCGGGGCACTGTTGCTGCCGCGGAAAGCTGCCACCGCCTGACGCGCGCCGGTGACCATCGATTGCACGTAGACCACGGGTTTTTTCTGCTCGAACGAAACATAGGCGAGCCGCGTGCCATCCGGCGACCACGCCGGCGAGATGATCGGTTCATTGGAAGACAAAACACTCTGCGCCCCGTAACCGTCGGCATCGGCCACATGCAGTTCATAACGCGTGCCGCGTTTCACCACATAGGTGATGCGTGTCGCAAACACGCCGGTGTCGCCGGTGAGTTTCTCGTAAATGACATCAGCGATCTTGTGTGCCGTCAGCCGCAGCTGGCTTTCGGTGGCGAAATAGACGAACCCGGCGATCTGCGTCTGTTTGACCGCATCCATCACGCGAAAACGGATGTCGTAACGCCCGTCCGCCGCCTTGGTTACGGAACCGATCACCACGGCATCAGCGCCGCGCGCCTTCCATTGCCCGTAATTGACCTGCTCGGGCTCATGCGGCACCGGATTCATGCCGCCGGGATCAACCATACGAAACAGTCCACTGCGAACCAGATCGGCGGACACTACCGGGGTAATGCGCTGCGAGAGCCCTTCCTCGGCACGGAACGGCACGATAGCGACTGGAATCTGATTGGCGCCGCCACCTACAACTTCGATGCGAAGTTGGGCTAATGCGACTTGGCTCAGCACATATAACCCGACAAATAGCAGTAATGATTTAATTTTTTTCATTTTGTCTTCACCTGCACTGATATGTGTGACCGCCTGTCTGCAAATCGGTTCCGCTTCAGTATTACGCAGAAATATTACTGAACCGGTCTAAAAGCCATTGTGAAACGACGAAAATACTGCTGAAACTGATTTCCGGTCGGCACCGCAAATGGCTGCGCCTTAACTATGGCGTTTTCAATAGACTTATCATAAGTCGGATTGCCACTGCTTTTACTGAGGCGCACGTCAAGCACCTCGCCTCCCGGCAACAGTGTCACAATGAATTCTGCCTCTGGATTTCCCTGCATACCTTCTGGCACACGCACGTTAGGTTTGACCTTGCTGCGAATACCATCCATGTATTTATCAATTTCTCGTTTTTGTGCCGCAGCCTGCTGCGCCGCCAGCGCCTCCTGCGCCCTGGCCTGTTCGTTCGCCACGCGTTTTGCTTCGGCGTCAGCCGCCTGTTTCTTTTTCAATGCATCCGCTTCGGCGCGCTTTTTCTTTTCCGCCTCGGCTTCGCGCGCTTTTTCTTCAGCGCGTTTCTTCGCATCCGTCGCGGCCTGCTCCTTGAGCTTGCGTTCCTTCTCCAGCTTTTCTTTGAGTGCAATATCCGGTTTGGCGGCGGGAGCAGGCTCCGGTTTCGGCTGAGGCTTTGCTTCGACCTTGGGTGCGGGTGGCGGCGGCTCCGGTTTCGGCTCCGGCTTCACTGCGGGCTCCGGCGGTGGCGTCCGGGATGGCGCTGCCGCCGGCACATCTCGCCACAGGTCAACCACCACTGCGGAATCAATCTGCTTGTGCTGCCAGCTGACGCCGAATACCAACAGCACCAGAAACAGCACATGCATCACGAAGGCCAGCCCGCCGGCAAGAGCCTGTTCGCGGGATTGGAACATGGCGACCGTCATCTAGTTTCCGGGGCGAACCAGCAATCCCACCCGTTGAACATTGTTCCTCTGCAACGTATTCATCACTTCGACCACTTTTTCGTAAAGCACTTCCTTGTCCGCCGCGATGACGACCGCCTGTTCCGGATTCTTCGATTGCCGCTCCTTGATGATGGCAATCACTTCATCCCACTTCACCTTGCGCTCGGCCTTGCCATCCTGGTCTCGGAAGGTCAAATCGCCTTTTTTGTCGACGATGATCTGCAGTGGCGGCGTCTTGATCTCGGAGGATTTACCCACTGACGGCAGGTCCACCTTGCTCGGATTCATCATCGGAGCAGTGACCATGAAGATCACCAGCAGCACCAGCATCACGTCGATGTACGGAACGACGTTGATCTGATTCATCAGGCGGCGGCCGCTGCGCTTTTCGATCAGCATGCGTTCAATGCAACTGACGCTGCAGGATGTTGGAGAATTCTTCGGTGAACGATTCGAAACGGATCGCCAGCTGGTTCACGTCCCCTGCAAATCGGTTGTAGGCCACTACCGCAGGAATTGCCGCGAACAGGCCGATTGCCGTGGCGATCAGCGCCTCGGCGATGCCGGGAGCAACATGACTCAAAGTGGCCTGCCCGACGTTGGCAAGCCCGCGAAACGAATTCATGATGCCCCACACCGTACCCAGCAGGCCGACGTAAGGGCTGACCGAACCGACCGACGCGAGAAAAGACAGCGACGACTCGAGTTTGTCCATCTCGCGCTGGTAAGTCGCACGCATCGCACGCCGCGTGCTGTCCATCAGTGCACCGACATCGGTGCCGGGTTCGCGCCGGTGTTTGGTGAACTCACGGAAACCGGCTTCAAAAATCCGCTCCAGGGTGCCTGCCGATTCGCGCGCATTGACCGCACGCTGATAAAGTTCGTTGAGATCGGCGCCGCTCCAGAACTGGCGCTCGAAATCGGCGGTCTGCTGCGCGGCGCGGCGCAGCGTGAAAACCTTGAGGAAAATGTAGTACCAGGAAAACAGCGAAGCCAGCAGCAGCATCGCCATCACCAGCTGGACCGGTATGCTCGCCCCGGTAATCAGGCTGAGTACCGACATGTCATGCGTCAGTGTTGCGTTCACTCTTCCATTCCCATTCCTATTGTTATACGCATTTCCCGGGGCACACGCGCCGGCCTGAAGGTGTCGGTATTCACGCACACCACATCAACATCGGCCCTCACGATTTCCTCGTCCCCGCGCAGCACGCGCTGCAGAAAACTAATGCGGCTGCCGCCGACGTTAACGACTTCCACGGTCACCTGCAAGCTGTCGTCAAACCGCGACGGCTTCAGATAATCGATGTTCACCGCACGCACGACAAACAGTACGCGATGCTCTGCAGCCATTACTGACTGCTCAAAGCCCATGGCGCGCAGCCATTCAGTACGCGCGCGCTCCATGAAGCGCAGGTAGTTCGCGTAATACACCACGCCGCCGGCGTCGGTGTCTTCGTAATAAACGCGCACCGGCCACAAAAAGGGTTGCGTCGAATCGGAAGCTGTATTTGCACTACCCTGCATTTTTATTATTTTATCAATTAAATCAATAACTTATAAATATCATGACTCTGCCGTGCCGCCATCCCAGAGATCGCGTGGTCCGTCGCCCCTGGGCTCTGCGAGCCCGAAATGGCGATAGGCCTGCGCCGTCGCGATGCGTCCACGCAGAGTGCGCTGCAGGTAACCCTGCTGGATCAGGTAAGGCTCCAGCACGTCTTCAATGGTGTCGCGCTCCTCACCAATTGCCGCCGCGAGGTTGTCGACGCCAACCGGCCCGCCGCCGAATTTGTCGATCACCGCGCGCAGCAACTTGCGATCCATCACATCAAACCCCACCGGATCGACATCGAGCATTTTCAGCGCATCGTCAGCGACGCTACGCGTCACATGGCCATCGGCGCGCACTTCGGCGAAATCGCGCACGCGACGCAGCAGTCGATTGGAGATCCGCGGCGTGCCGCGCGACCGGGTAGCGATTTCGCGTGCACCGGCGGCGTCAACTTCCACCTCCAGCAGGCGTGCCGAGCGCTCGACAATGCGCGTCAGTTCATCAGCGTTATAGAACTCCAGCCGCGCGACAATCCCGAAGCGGTCACGCAGCGGGTTGGTCAGCATGCCGGCGCGCGTGGTGGCGCCGACCAGCGTAAAAGGCGGCAGGTCGAGTTTTACTGAACGTGCCGCCGGACCCTCGCCGATCATGATGTCGATCTGGAAATCCTCCAGCGCCGGATACAGGATCTCCTCGACCACCGGCGACAGGCGGTGAATCTCGTCGATGAACAGCACATCGTTGGGCTCAAGATTGGTCAA
>CAMAYE010000091.1 GCA_945862135.1 Bordetella parapertussis | reverse complement strand
GCCCCCTGCATCACACCGGACGGAAGGTTGCTGTTTGCGTTCTGGATCGAACTGACAACACGCTCAAGCCCCAGTCCGCGTTTCGACAGCGCTTCGGGGTCCAACAGCACACGAACCGCATATCTTTGCGAACCAAAAACCTGCACCTGAGCCACGCCAGCGACCATCGAGAAACGTTGCGCGATGCTGGTATCGGCAAACTCGTCCAGAGCAGGCAATGGCAATGTCCGCGCGGTCAGGGCGAGGAACATGATCGGAGCATCCGCAGGATTAACCTTGCGCAGCGTTGGCGGATCCATGCCGTCGGGCAGACGCCGCAAAGTCTGCGAAATCGCGGTCTGCACGTCTTGGGCAGCAGCATCGATATCACGATCAAGATTGAACTGCAGCGTCACGCGGGTTCGTCCAGTGCTGCTCACCGAACTCATCGAATCAATGCCCGAAATCTGGCTGAACTGGCGCTCTAGGGGGGTCGCCACGGTGGTCGCCATGATGTCGGGGTTGGCCCCTGGCAGATCGGCT
Organism: Bordetella parapertussis; assembly: GCA_945862135.1. Lineage (GTDB taxonomy): Bacteria > Pseudomonadota > Gammaproteobacteria > Burkholderiales > SG8-41. Next base: position 12,516 of record CAMAYE010000091.1, on the reverse strand, counting down.
GTTACCGATATCGTCGGAAAATCAACATTCGGTAGTTCATTGACTGGCAGGCCCCGAAAGGCGATCAATCCGAAAATAATGATTGCAGCGACCAGCACAGTAGTCGCTACCGGCCTGACGATGAAAATCCGTGACACGTTCATGATCTGTCCTTCACTCGCCGGTTACGCAGGTTATTCCTTGGTGGTGGCCTTGGTTACATCGGTGCCCCCACCCTTATCTTTGTCCTTACCTTCCCCCTTCTTGCCACCCTTGCCCTTGCCTTTACCCTCACCCTTCTTGGCACCATCTGCCGCAGGATCTGCAATACGCACTGTCGAACCCGGGCGCAAAGCCTGCGGGATTTCGGTAATGACGTGGTCACCAGCCTTTACGCCGGAAGCAATGACTATTTCGCTGCCAAGCTGCCGTGACACCTTGACCTGTCGAATCTCGACCTTGTCTTCAGCGCCGATCAGATAAACAAATGGGCCTAACTGGCCGGGCTGCACGGCAACCTCGGGTACGACAACTGCATCCGGTTCAACCGTCAGCACCACTCTTACATTCACGAACTGCCCGGGCCAGATGGCCTCCTTGGAATTGTCCACTCGAGTTTTCAGCAACACCGTCCCTGTCTGAGGGGTCACGGTGTTATCGACGAATACCAGTTTGCCTGCGGCAACGGCACCACCTGCGCGATCCGGCAGGATTTCGATGCGCATATCCTTCTCGCCTTGATAACGACGCACATCCTCCAGTTGCCGTTCCGGAATGCTGAAACTGACAAGAACCGGGTCAGTGCTGTTGATGGTGACCAAAGGAGCACCCCCGCCTGCCGATGGAACCAGATTGCCTGGTTTCACCGCCAACTGCCCGGTACGGCCTCCAATCGGCGCAACAATGCGCGCGTATTCAAGCTGAATGCGTGCCTGCTCCACATTGGCCTGCCCCGCCTGCACGGTCGCCTCAAGGGATTTGGCAGAGGTGACTGCCACATCATATTCCTGGCGAGTAATGAACTCGCGTTTGAGCAAAGGCTCCATGCGCTGCTGCTGTGCACGTGCATTTTCCAATTGCGCCTTGTCGCGAGCCAGCGCAGCCAGCGCCTGGTTATATTGCGCCTGGAATGTCCGTGGATCTATCTGGAACAGTAACTGGCCCGCCTTAACCCGGTCACCTTCGCGAAAGGCAACGCTCTGCAACACACCACTGATTTGCGCCCGCACCTGAACACTCTGCTCAGCTTCGACAGTGCCGACCGCTTCAATCAAAACCGGCATCGGCTTGCTGATGGCACGCGCCGCCTTCACCGTCAGCGGGCCGCCACGCCCCCCTTTTCCGCCCTTGGACTTGGCTTTGTTGACACTTTTACCGTCGGCTGGAGCTTGTTGGGACTGCTGCCAATACCAATAACCACCCGCTATCGCCGCGCTAACCGCGGCAAACACCAGCACCATGATCAGTCGTTTCATTTCGCTCCGTCCGCCGCCTTGAGTAAATCGCTCGCGCCGACCGCGACTTGCAGCCTTGCCAGCGTAGTAAACCAATCCAGATAGGACTGAATGCGTTGCACCCGCGCATTTGACTCATCCTGCTGCGCAGTAATCAGGTCAAGTATGGTGCCGAAGCCGCTTTGATAACGGGCCAGCGTCGCCTGAGCCGTTTGTTCTGCAGAACGCACCTGGGCCTCGGTACTGGAAATGCTGCTGGCAACCGTGGTGAGATCGTAATAGCCCTGCCAGACCTCGACTTCGGCCTGCTTGACCAGTGCATCCCTGTTAGCTTCAACAAGCTCAGCCTGAACCTGAGCCTGACGCGCACTGTAGGTATCGCGAAATCCGGTGAAAATAGGAATTCGCACCGTCAGGCCCACGCTGTAATTACTGACTGCCGGCCGGTTGTCACCAAACAGGTTATGACCACCGCCGCCATTCACTTCAATCGACGGCAGTCCGGAACGGGCCACTGCCTTGGCGCTGGCCTGCGCTGCACGCAACTGCGCCTCCGCTGCGACCAAATCAGGTCGCGTCGCCTTAGCACGAGACAGCAATTCCCCGATTGATGATGCCACCTCTCCGATTTGCGGAGGCGCTTCCAGGGGTCGCACGCCAATGGATTGGTTAACCGGCAACCCGACAACTGACGCCAACTGCCCCCGCGACTTTTCAAGTTCGCCACGACTGCGCGTCAGGTTAAGCCGGGCCTGCGCAACCAGCGTCTCGGTGCGATAGACGTCCGCGACAGTAGCCAGTCCGGACTCACGACGCTTCTTCGCGGCTTCCAGAACGGTCTCGGAATTCCGCAAAGACAATTCATTGGCCTTGACCAAGGCATCATTTCCGATGAGCCGGTAATACGCCTGTTCCACCAAAAAGACCACATCCTGCAATGCCCGGTTATGCGCAAGGTTGGCGGCCAGCAAACGATATTCGCTGTTTTCGATCTGGAACGAACGCACGCCAAAATCGTAAAGAATATAACTGAGCGTTACAGAAGGGCCATATCGTGTCTGCCACGGAACAACTGCACCCTGATTGGTCACCTGCTGATTGCGTGTTACCGCGTAACTCGCACTGATCTGCGGTAACAGATCCGCTTGCTCAATTGCCACACCAGCAGCCGCCGCCCTTGCAGCCAGCCACGACTGACGCGTGCGCGGGTTATTTCGCAACGCAAACTCGGTCAGTTCAGGCAAGGACAATGGCAGATTTTTTGCCAACTCCCCCGAGGGAACCGCGGTTCCGACAGTCGGCAACACCACTGTTGATTCCCAGCGCAAATGCGAAGCCGGGGCAACCTGATTGCTTGTGCCGAATGGATCAAGAGCAACCCATTGCGCCGCAGCTTGCGTGGCTACCAAAAACAAAAAAAGCGCCCCTGTGAGCGCCGATATCAGTGAGCCGTTGTTTCGCATGCCGGCATCTTTTAGACAATGATTAAATTGAAATAATGGCTGGGCATGGTAGCACTAAAAAAGCCGCGCGAAAGGGATAACAAAAGTACGGCGCAGCTCGAAATTTCATATTGTGAGCGACAACTGTCATGCATAAATTACCTCTGTGACCAAGATCTGATCACAACATGCAAATGCCCCATTACCACCATTACCAAACAAAAACCCCTGTTCGTTGAACAAGGGTTTCAGTGACTGAATACAACTGCCTTTAATGTAATTGCGTAGGTGGCGAAGTCCCGGATTCCTCAACACCTTCCTCAAAGGACTCGGCACCGGCATCTATATCCACAGCTTCTGCCGCCTCCACCAATCCGGCGTCCGCCTGAGCATCGTCATCGCCGTCATTCTCCTCCATCAAGCCCTCACCCATGCTGACAGACTCAATAGGGGCAAAAGCAGCATCAAGGTTGATTTCAGCGTTGGGAGATTGCTCAACCAGATTACCCAACTCAGACAACGGTGGCAGTTCTTCCAAAGAGCGCAGATTGAGATCATCCAGAAATGATTTGGTGGTCGCAAAAATCTCCGGCCGCCCTGGTACTTCGCGATGACCAATGACATCAATCCAGCCCCGAGCCTCCAGCGCCTTCAATATCCCGGGCGACACCGTAACTCCGCGAATGTCTTCGATGTCTCCACGGGTCACCGGCTGTTTGTACGCAATGATCGCCAGCGTTTCCAGGACGGCGCGAGAATATTTGGGCGGCTTTTCCGGGCTCAAACGATCGAGGAACTTCTGTGATTCCGGACGTGCGCGGAAACGCCAACCTGAAGCGACCGTCACCAGTTCGACGCCACGACCATCCCAGTCCCCGCGCAGGTCATCAAGTACATTGCGCAACGTTTCCTTATCGAGCTTCTGATCAAACAGTTTTTTCAGTTCGTTCAGGGACATCGGCTCCTGGGTAACCAATAGCGCGGTTTCCAGCACGTATTTGACATGCGCAAGATCAAGCGCATTTTCAGGCACGGCTTCAGGAACGACCTCGGAGGCGCTGTCCTGCGTATTTTCAAGTGTGTTTTCTTCCATGGCGCTCTTATTGCACGGCGGCCACCTGGCCACCTCTGAGTTTGACGTAAATCGGTGCGTAAGCTTCTTCCTGGCTGATCAGGATCAGGGTTTCCTTGGCGAGTTCCAGCACGGCGAGAAACGACACCACCAGCACCGGAACACCCTCTTCCGGAGTGAACAACTTATCGAATTCGACATATTCCTCGGCCTGAAGAATGCGCATGATGCGAGTCATGTGTGCGCGCACCGAAAGCTGTTCGCGTGTGATTTTGTGATGCTGGGTAATCGACGCGCGCTGCAGGATCGTCAGCCAGGCCAACTTCAGATCCTCGATGTTCACGTCGGGCATGCGGAACGCAGCTTCGCGCTCAAACAGTACCTGCACCACGGTGAAATCGCGACCGGCCTGCGGCACCTCGTTGAGGTTCTGCGCGGCAAGCTTCATCTGCTCATATTCCATCAGCCGGCGCACCAGTTCGGCACGCGGGTCTTCCTCTGTTTCGGCATTTTTCGGCCGCGGCAGTAGCATGCGCGACTTGATCTCGATCATCATCGCCGCCATGAGCAGATATTCCGCAGCCAGTTCCAGTTGCTGCGACCGCATCAACTCGACGTATTCGAGATACTGCAGCGTCAGCTTCGCCATCGGGATCTCGAGAACGCTGATGTTTTCCTTGCGGATCAGGTACAGCAACAGATCCAGCGGACCTTCAAACTGCTCCAGGAAAACTTCCAGCGCATCCGGAGGAATATACAGATCCTGCGGCATCTCCAGCATCGGCTGGCCATAAACCTTGGCCATCGGCACGGCCTCGGCCGCAACAACAGGAGTCGGGACTTCGGTCATTTCGAGGGCTGAAACAAGAAACCGTCCAGACTGTCACCAGACTGGTGGCGGCAATAAAAAAATGATGGGCGTTGCATCGACGTATTTTACCGGGATTCGGCAGCCAGCCCAAAGCAACCGACTGCAGATCCGGAACAACAAGCTAACTCATTGACATGGTTAAACTTTGCGTCACCAGATCGTCGGAAAATCGATGTCCGTCCCATCGCCCCAGGGTGCATCCAGCCAATACCGCCTTCGCAGTTCACGTTGACGGGCGACTTGAATTCCTCCGGAAACAAACTCAAGCAACACCGCTCCGTGCAGGTCGGTGCGGTAAAGATCTGCCCCCTGCGCCTCATACCGGGCAACCACATCGGGATGCGGATGCTTGAACGCGTTTCGATATCCAACCGGGAAAATCACTTTGTCTGCCGCAACCGCCTTCACAAACGCGGCTGATGACGAAGTGCGGCTTCCCTGGTGTGGCGCAATCAATACGTCGGAATGTAATTGCGCCTTCGCTGTAGCAAGCAAGGTCTGTTCACCCCGTTTTTCGATGTCGGCGGGAATCAGTACACTGCCAGTTGCCGCCGTGATCTTGAGCACGCAACTGCGCTCATTATCCTTGAGCTTCCCGGCGACTCGCGTCTCCGCGTCCGGATACAGCATCTCGAACCGGACGCCATCCCAAGTCCATGCCTGGCCTGATGCACAACGCTGCTCTGCCGGGCCTATCAACAACAAAGGATCGAGATCAGGCAGTGAGGTCAACAAACCCTCCACCGGGACCGCTTGCAATACCGACTGCGCGCCCCCCGTGTGATCGGCATCATCATGACTGACAATCATCGCATCCAGCCTGCGGATTCCGGATGCCCGCAAAAACGGCACGATTACCCGGTTACCACTGTCGGCGGTCGGCCCAAAACCCGGGCCGGTATCAAACAGCAGCGCGTGTGTGCGGGTTTGCGCGACGACGGACAGACCTTGTCCGACGTCCAACACGGTCAGACGAAGCGCACCTTCGGGTGGCGGCTGAGGTACGATGAGCAACATCGGCAGGAAGGCTATGACGCCGATCCAACGCGCCGGGAAGCCGCGAGGCAACAATATCCAAACCGTTCCCAGTAACGCCACCACCACCGTCCATGCCGGCGGCGCATGTTGCTCCCACGCCGCATCCGGGAATGCACTGAACCACTCGAGAACAAGCACGCAGACGCTCATCAGCCATTGAGACAAATGTAAAACTCCGTCAAATGGCAAAGCAACACCGGCCAGGGCCAGGGGTACAATCACCAGACTCACCAGCGGAATGGCCAGCGCATTGGCCAGTGGAGAAATCAGCGAAACCTGCTGGAACAACGCCAGCAACACCGGCACCAGCGCCAGAGTGACCGCCCATTGCACCCTCGCCCAGGCCACCAGCCAGTGATCAGTCCGCAACCGATTCGTTGTGACCAGCATGATGATGGCTACCGCACCGAACGAGAGCCAGAAGCCTGCAGCAAGCACCGACCACGGATCAATCAGCAGTACTACCAGCAACGCGATTGCCAGAACTTCTCGCGCAGCAGTCGCGCGCCCCAACCACAATGCCGCAGCAACCACCGCCAGCATGAACACCGTGCGTTGTGCCGGCACCGCAAATCCAGCAAGCAAAGCGTATGCAATTGCAACCAGTAGTCCTGCAACAGCCGCTGCTTTGATGGCAGGCAATGCCAGAACCAGGCGGGAACTGCGGCGCCATGCGAAATTGACCAGTGCAAACGCAAGGCCTGACAACATCGTCACATGCAAACCTGAAATACTCATCAGATGATTGACGCCGGTGCGGGTAAATACCTGCCATTGCTCCGATGAGATCGCGCGCTGGTCGCCCATCACCAATGCCGCAATGACTCCAGCCGCCGGGGTCCCAGCCAATGTCGATTGGATACGCCCGCGCAGGGTCTCGCGCATACGTTCAACCATACACGCCGGTGTCTGCACCTCCTTCTGGAGCAGACGCTGGCCTTTGGGACGCACATAACCGGTGGCACGAATCCCGCGCTCCAGCAACCACGCCTCGTAATCAAAACCATGTGGATTGACCAGGCCATGGGGCCGCTTCAAGCGCACCGTCAATTGCCAGCGCTCTCCAGGATGCACATCGGGCAGCAGCGCGGTTGCGCCATCCCGACCGCCAACACCCCACCATGACAACACGATGCGGGACGGCACCCGGGCCTGCGGCGTCAACACCTGCTCGACATTGAACTCAAAGCGCAAGCTGCGCTCATAGGGTTGTGGCAGCGTTGCCACGACACCCACAAGCACAATGTCACGACCCTCCCATTCCGACGGCAATTCATCAGCCATCCGCGCATGGGCAAATAACGCGGCCCAGGCAAACCCGCAACCCAAAGCCAGCGCCAGCGTGATGCCCCGACGCAGCAAGCATCGGCCGCGGCCCGCACCATGCAGGGCCACAAGCAATACCGGACCGGGAACCAGCAACCCCAACCAGTTCAGGGGTGGCAATACAGGCTGCTGCTGCAACAGCCAGACACCGGCGGCAAAAGCGATGATGGGGATGACCATCGTTTCATAACGCCTTGCGGCGGACTGCGCTGACCGCAGCCGCTACAATGCGCGAATTCACCAGCAGATCACCTCAATGCCGCGCAAGCATTTCCGAAAATACCTGCCCTCCCACCAGTCGATCACCGGCAACCGTTTCATTGCCTGGTTCGGCCCCTGGCTGCAACATCACAACCTGTGGCACCTGCACCGGCGTTCGGTTGCGGGTGGAGTGGCCGTGGGACTTTTTTCCGGTCTGATACCCGGCCCCTTGCAAATCCTGACTGGCGTTGCCCTGTCGATCATTTTCCGAGTCAACCTTCCTGTCGCGGCATTGATGACGCTGTACACCAACCCACTGACCATCGTACCCCTCTATTACCTGGCTTATCGATACGGCGCGCTGGTAACCATGAGCGATGAAAAACACCCGATGCCCACCACCTTCAGCACGGAAGGGCTTCCCTGGAACCAATGGCTGCCCGCCTTGTTCGACTGGATGATCGCCATGGGCAAACCACTCGCCGTCGGACTTCCCTTGCTGGCCATCACACTCGCCACCCTGGGTTATCTGCTGGTGGACAATGCATGGAAAATTTACGTGCGGCTGGCCTGGCAGCGTCGCGCAGATGTTCGCTTCAAAAAATGACATCCCCGAAAACACCTGCTTACTGGCGACGCGCCACCCGGGAACTCGGCGCAGCAGATCCGATCATGGGTGCGCTGATCCTCCAGTACAAAGGTCTGACCCTTGCCAGTCGCGGTGACGCCTTCCAGACCCTGGCACGTTCGATCGTCGGACAGCAGATTTCGGTAAAGGCCGCGCAAAGCGTCTGGGATCGTTTTGCTGCTGCTGTTGGAGTCATGCAGCCCGGTCACGTACTGCGGCTGTCGGTTGAACAACTGCGTGCCTGCGGACTGTCCGGTCAAAAAGTGAATTACCTGCGCGACCTCTCGGCACGGTTTGCCGAAGGCGCCATCGACGCCAGCCGCTGGCACGACATGGATGACGAAGCCCTCATCGAGGAACTGACCGAAGTCAAAGGCATCGGCCGCTGGACAGCCGAAATGTTCCTGATTTTCTACCTGACCCGCCCCGATGTTTTTCCGCTGGCAGACATCGGATTGCAACGCGCAATGGAACAGCACTACAACAAGGGTCGAAAACTCCCGGATCGCCGTATTGCGGCACTGGGAAAGTTATGGTCGCCATGGCGATCCGTAGCGACTTGGTATCTATGGCGCAGCCTCGATCCGCTGCCAGTTGAGTATTGAAATACTAAAATACTTTTAATAATCAATTACTTATATAAAATGGGTAACACGGACACAGCTTCCGATGCGCTACCAATCCTAAGCCACGCTGAATTCCTCAGCGCCTATCGTGATGGCACGATCATCGTCAACTTCGACCCGAAGGCCGCAGCGCGCTTCCTGAGCGGCAGGCTGCTGCTGCCGCTGTTCATGATGCCGGTACTCGGATGCGGCGTGGCGCTGGCGCTGGTGGGTTGGATCTGGACAGGGCTGACGGTGATCGCCCTTGGCATCATTGTGCCGCGACTGATCAAGCGGGGTGCACCCCACTTCCTGCTGCAACAGGCGCTGAACGACGCCAGTCTCTATCAGGAATTACTGCAGAACAGCATAATGCATACGGTCAAGCGCGCGTAAGCGGCTTCAACACACCGTCATCCAGTTCAAGGATGCGGTCCGCACGCTCAGCCATGCGCGGGTCGTGCGTCACGATCACAAAACTCGTTCTGGTCTCGCGATTCAACTGCAGCATCAGATCAAATACCGTTTCAGCAGTACGCCGGTCGAGATTGCCTGTAGGCTCATCAGCAAGCACGCAGGCCGGCTTGGTAACCAGTGCGCGGGCCAGAGCCGCACGCTGACGTTCACCGCCGGACAGTTCGCCCGGGGTATGCGTCAGCCGGTGCCCCAAACCCACCGCCTGAAGCATTTCCCGTGCGGCATCCAGTGCTTCGGTACGCGGCGCACGCCGGATGATCAGCGGCATTGCCACATTCTCCAGCGCACTGAATTCCGGCAACAGGTGATGAAACTGGTAAACAAATCCCAATGCGTGGTTGCGCACGTCACCGCGCTGCTTCTCGCTCTGCCCGGAAAGCCGCTCCCCCAGAATACTGACTTCACCTGCGCTTGGCGCATCAAGCCCGCCCAACAAATGCAGCAAGGTGCTTTTACCGGAACCCGAAGCGCCAATAATCGCAATGCGCTCGCCCGGCATCACATCCAAATCGATGCCCATCAGCACAGGCACCGCATCAGGACCTTCGCGATAGGCCTTGCGCAGGCCGCGGCAGGAAATGACCGCTGTTTTACCCACAGCGTCATCACTCATAGCGCAGCGCCTCCGCCGGATTCACCTTGGCCGCACGCCAACTCGGATAAATGGTGGCCAATACGGACAATACGAACGCCACAACAGCGGTCAGCACGACATCACCGGCCTGCAGCTGCGAAGGCAGATCGGCGATCTGGTAAACATCCTGCGGCATGAATTTCACATGGAATACGCTTTCGATGAAGGCGATGATCGCAGCAACATTGAGCGCGCCGATGATGCCGAAAATGATTCCGCAGATTACCCCGATGGCGCCGATCAGCGTGCCCTGCACCATGAAAATGCGCATCACATCACCAGGCGAAGCACCCATGGTGCGGAGGATCGCAATGTCCGCCTGTTTTTCCTTGACCACCATGTACAGGCTGGACACCATGTTGAATGCAGCAATCGCGATGATGAAAAACAGCAGCAGCGACATCATGCGCTTTTCAAGCTCGACCGCCCGGAAATAAGTTGCATTAAAACGCGACCAGTCGCTCACAGAGACATCCTGCGGCAATTCCGCAGCCAGGTCGCGGACCACCGCCCGTGCCAGGAACAAGTCGTCCAGCCGCAACCGCACGCCACTCACTTCATCACCCATGCGGTACAAACGCTGTGCATCCGCGATGTGAATCACTGCAAGGCCGGCATCAATTTCATAGTGACCAATTTCAAAAATACCCGTCACCGTAAACTGGCGTAATCGCGGAAGAATTCCAGCAGGCGTCACCTGCCCCTGCGGCGCCACCAGCACGACCCTGTCGCCGACAACAACTCCAAGCGCACGCGCCAACGGTGCCCCCAGCGCCACGTTGTATTCACCGGGACGCAGGTCTTCCAGCGTACCGGAACGCATATGCGCGCCGATTTCACTGACCTTGTCTTCCTGCGCCGGATCAATGCCGCGCAAAAATGCGCCGCGCACATTACCGCCACTGGTGAGCAACCCTTGTGCCGAAACATATGGTGCGGTGGCAATGACATGCGGATGTTTTACCGCCACCGCCGCAACCGACTGCCAGTCGCGCAATGATTCCCCAACGCCACTGATTTGCACATGCGCCACGGCACTCAGCATTCGAGTACGCACTTCGCGCTGAAATCCATTGAACACGGACAACACGGTAATCAATACGGTCATGCCGAGTGCGATGCCGACCACCGAGATCAGTGAAATCACTGAAATGAAGCGAGTCCGCTGCCGGGAGCGGGTGTAACGCAGTCCTACGAAAAGCGGAAAAGAGTTCACGTTAGGCGCTGAATTGGAAAGGCGCAGTGTGCCATAAATGCCTGCCAGCAACCCCGTGATAGACTTCGATCGCACCTTGGCGCAGCCCGCGCCGCTGCGGAAATTGCGTAACCGACCGTGCAACTGACCCTGCTGATACCCGACTTGCTGCCGCCGCCCGGTGCCGAAAGCATCGTGGCACACAGCGCGCCGTTCCTGCGCCGGATGTGTGGTCGCGGCACGGTCCAGCATTTCCCGGCGATCGATACCGAAACCTGGTTGTGCCAGGCCTTCGAAGTTGAAAAGCAGCTGGACTGGCCGGTGGCCGCGCTTACCGCACTGCTTGACGGCCTTCCTGCCGAAACCGGAACGTGGCTGCGCGCCGATCCGGTGCATCTGCAATTGCAGCGAAGCCGCTCGCTGCTGATTGCAGTACCGGCGCTGGAAATTTCCGCAGCCGAGGCCGATGCACTGGCGGCATCATTGAATAAACACTTCGCCATCGATGGCATCCATCTTGATGCCGCACACCCTGCGCGCTGGTACCTATCGCACCCGGAAACAGCGGCAGTCATTGCGCCGACTTTGAGCGCTGTCGCGGGCCGTCCGTTGCCGCGCGCACAGACGCCGGGACGCTGGCATCGCTGGCTTACCGAATGTCAGATGCTGCTGCATGACCACCCGGTCAATATCGCCCGGGAACAGCGCGGCGCCCCCCCGATCAACAGCCTTTTCCTGTGGGGCGGCGGCTCCAGACCCTCGGTCACAGGAAGGCACTTCACCCATGTGTGGACGGTCAACCCGCTTGCCATTGCGCTCGCCGTACAAAGCAACGTCGAATACGCGGCAGTGCCAGGTACCGCTGCCGCCTGGCTCGCTGCACAAAATGGCGCGACCTCCGCGACTGCACGTCATCTTATGACGCTGGAGCATGTGCATCACGCGGCACGCTATGAGGGCCCGGATTCGTGGATGCAGACTGTTTCTGCGCTTGAAGATGGCTGGTTTGCACCGCTGTGGTCTGCGCTGGGTCACACGCTGACTTCGCTGGATATCGTGGCCACCAATCCAGAGCAGTGCCTGCGAATTACGCTACGTCCCGCCAACAAGATGAAATTCTGGAGGCGCACTCCGGGCTGGCCCTCCCTGACCGGCGTTCGCGAATGACCGCCCCGTCATCTTGTTGATCCATGTCACTGAACAGCCAAGTCCGCAAATTCGCAGTTTTCCCGGGTGCTAAGATCAATTTTTGGTTCTGGTCCGTCAGGAATTTCTGAATCTTCAGCATGGAAGCCGCCTTATTCAACCAACATGGCCTGGAGCATCTGCCGAAGTTTGCGATTGCACTCGTCATCGGCCTCATGATTGGTACCGAGCGGGAACTGTCTCCGGCAGCCAAAGCCGGCGTACGAACTTTTGCACTGGTCACCCTGTTCGGGACTCTGGCCGGCCTGCTCGCTGAATCCTCCCAATCCGGATGGATCATTGCTGTTGGCGCCGTGCTTGTCGGCATGATGATGATTTTCGCTTACCAACGCGACAGTCTGCCCGGCGACAGCGGCAGCACGACGGTAGTCGCCATTCTGGTCAGTTA
>CAMAYE010000090.1 GCA_945862135.1 Bordetella parapertussis | reverse complement strand
GATAAAGGGTAACTGCCTCCGCGTGCATGGGAAGTCTCCGGCGCATGCGGCAAGGGCCGCACGGATCGTGGTTGGCGCCGTTTAGAATGCGCTACTCGTGACGCACGCTGCAACATCCCGTACGACAGTCACCCATCGGCAGGTTTGGGCGATGGCGGCGCCGATCATCCTCGCCAATATTTCCGTCCCCTTGCTGGGTGCGGTGAATACCGCCGTGGTGGGGCACCTGCCCGAGCCCTATTACATCGGTGCCGTTGCCATCGGCGCGATGCTGTTCAACTTCATCTACCACCTGTTCAACTGCCTGCGCATGGGCACCACCGGCCCGACTGCGCAGGCGCGCGGTGCCGGCAATTTTGCCGAAGTCAGGGCCATACTGAGCCGCGCCTTGTTGCTTGCGGGGGCCATCGGTGCCGTGCTGCTGGCGCTGCAACTGCCGATCCTTGAACTGGCGATGTGGCTGATCAAAGGCAGCCGCGAGGTGGAACATTTCGCCCGCGAGTATTTCCGGATCCGGGTCTGGGCGCTGCCCGCAGTGCTGGGCACTTATGCCGTTATCGGCTGGCTCTACGGCATGCGCGACGCGCGCACACCGCTGATCATCCTGTTCGTCACCAACGGTTCCAACATTGTGCTCAGCCTGCTGTTTGTTTTTGGATTGGGCTGGGGAGTGCCGGGTGTTGCGGTCGCATCTCTGATTTCAGAGTACGCCGGTCTGGTCGTGGGGCTGCTTTGTGTCTATCGCACCTTGCGCCGCCTTCCCGATGATGGACTGCGCAGCCGCCTGCTCGATCGCGTGCAGCTGCTGCGCATGGTGGCGATCAATGGCGATATCGTGCTGCGCACGTTTTGTGTGGTGTCCGTGTTGGCAATGTTCATGGCGAAAAGCGCTGAACTCGGCGATTTGCCGCTGGCCGCCAATCAGGTCCTGCACAATTTTCTGATGTTCACCTCGTTCGGACTGGACGGTTTTGCGCATGCTGCCGAGGCGATCCTCGGGGAAGCCGTCGGCCGTCGCGACCGCAACGCCTTCCGTCGCGGCATGCGCGTGGTATTTCTGTGGGCCGGGCTGGTCGGTCTGCTCAATGTTCTGGTTTACATGGTTGCCGGTTACGGCATCATTGCGCTGCTGACGGGGATTCCCGAGGTTCGTGCGGCAGCAGAGGCCTATCTGTGGTGGCCTACGCTGATGCCGTTGATCGCGGTCTGGGCGTTTACCTATGACGGTGTGTATCTCGCCGCTACGCGCACCCGCATCATGCGCAATACCGTCATCGCGTCGTTTATCAGCTTCCTGATCGTCCTGCATTGGGCGATGCCCTTATTCGGCAACGCCGGATTGTGGGCTGCCGTTGCGACCTTTCTGGGCTTGCGCGGCCTGTTGCTGCACTTGTTTTTGCGCCGCGTAGTACAGGCAATTTGACGAGCTGGAAATTTACGAAAGACCGTAATGCGGTCTTTTGTGGAGTGTGCCCGGCTATCTGGGATGCAGGGAGGTTGTCGTTAAATTATCTATATAAAACAATTATTTAAAATGAATTTTATCGATGATGATGCGGCAGCGCATCATTTCAAACTTATCAAAATGTTAAATTTGTCACACTTGCTGGCCTTCCCTAGCCTTCGCATACCGCATGGCCATGCTGATTTTCTAGAGTGATTCATTCACCTGTAGCCGGATCGGCGGATGACAAGTCTGTAACAGGGGATGGCTGCATGCAGAATTTCATATTGAGTGCGCGCGCGATCAGCAAGGGCGAGTTTGTTGCGGAGCCGGGTAAACCGCGCTATCTGGTCATCCCTGAAGGCAAGCCAATCAGTACCGACGACCAATACCGGATGAATGCACCGGAATGGCTCGAGTGTGTGCAGGACGCTGCGGACGGCAAAGCTGACAAGCGGATTGCAGAGAGTGGTGATGTGCTGGTGTTCGTGCACGGCTACAACAACTCGCTGGAAGAAATCCGCAAGCGCCATGAAATTCTCAAGGCTGATCTTGCCGCCGAAGGCTGGCATGGTGTCGTGGTGTCCTTCGACTGGCCGTCCGGTGAAGAAACGCTGAATTACCTTGAGGACCGCGCCGATGCTGCAGCAACCGCTCGTTATCTTGTCAGCAGCGGCATCGGTCTGATCATCAAGGGGCAGGCGCGCGGCTGCCAGACCAATGTGCATTTGCTCGGCCATTCCACCGGCGCATTCGTCATCATGGAGGCGTTCATCGCCGCCGAGAAAAAAGGCGAATTCTTCAAGAACGACTGGCGCATCGGTCAGGTCGGTTTTATCGGCGGCGACGTATCGGCGAGAAGCCTCAACACCGATTCACAGTGGGCCGAGCCGATGTTCCGCCGCATCATGCGTCTGACCAATTACCAGAACGGCTTCGATGATGTGCTGGGCGTATCCAATGCCAAACGTCTGGGGACAGCGCCGCGCGCCGGGCGGGTGGGTCTGGGCGAGGGCGCGCATCCCAAGACCGTGAACGTCGACTGTAGCGACTATTTCAGTGCGCTCGATCCGGCGGCGCAGCCGAACAAGGTCGGCTGGTGGAACCATTCATGGCATATCGGCAACCGCGTGTTTGCGCGCGATCTGGCGATGACGCTGGAGGGCCGCATTGACCGCAACTACCTGCCGACCCGGGAGCAGCGCGGCGGCCGGCTGCTGCTGCGCGAGGCATCGCGCCCCGTGCATGAGGCGAAGTGGCTGGAACTTGCCGGTGTGAAGTGAGCCGTCGTTGTTGTTACGGCACGACGGGCAGCGTCGTTTCCGTTCGGCCCTTGAGATAGGACTCCTTGAGTTTTTTCATCGCCTCAAGATAGTCTTCCATCGTCGACTGATTGTTCTCGTATTTGCCGGCGATCTTCTGGTACGCGGCGACGTAGGCCTGCTCGGTCATGCTCATGTTGTTCTCGATCCGCGATAGTGTTTCACCACTATACGCCCCCGGATGAAGCGGCGTACGACTGAATCGTCGAATCGCCATGCCGCCTTGATCCGGCAGCTACCGTTCGGACTTGCGCTCAATCCGCTTGATCAGTTGATTCCGGCAATGCATCGTTGTTTTTCGATGACGAGGCGGGACGCGCTGCACGCGATGCGGGCGTCTCCAGGCTGATGCGCCCCAGCGCACCGCTGCGGTAATCATTGAGCAGCGTGATGGCCGCTTTTTCCAGATCGAATTCCCCGCCCTTGATGCGGAAGCCGCGTTTGGCGGCGACGGCTTCGATGACGCCGGTGCCGTCCGTGTCCGCGCCGTCGGCTGGCGTGCCATAACGTGTGGCCAGCGCCTTGGCGTAACGCGTCAGCAGCGTGTCCGCCAGAAATGTCGCCACTTCAGACTCGATATAGGCATTGGTGCCGATGATGTGGCTTGCTGCGAGCATGCAGCCGTCATCGGGGTGGTCGATCTTCGGCCACATCAGACCCGGCGTGTCGGTGAAGCTGACGGTCGATGAAAGTTCATAACGCGCCAGCGATTTGGTCACAGCCGGTTCGTCGCCGACCTTGGCGGTACGTTGCTTGAGCAGTGCGTTGATCAGCGTTGATTTGCCAACGTTGGGCACGCCCATCACCAGCATGCGCAGTGGTTTCAGGTTTTCGTTGCGGTGTGGTGCGAGTTTTTTTGCGGCTGCGATGATCTTCTGGGCGTCGCCGGGTTTTTTGGCCGAAAGCGCAATGGCGTGGGTGTTTTTCTGCGCATTGAAATACGTCACCCATTGCGGCGTGACATTCGCGTCCGCCGCATCGACCTTGTTCAACACCTTGAGACAGGGGCGCTGGCGATGCAGGCGCAAGGATTCGATCAGCGGATTGGCGCTGGCCATCGGGCATCGCGCATCGAGAATCTCGACGACGACGTCATGATCAGCCATCGCTTTTTTGATCTTTTCGACCGCGACGGCCATGTGGCCGGGAAACCAGTTGATGCTCATGGCCTTGTCCGTTTACAGACGCGCGAAACGCGGCTGGGTCTTGCCATCAATGATGACGTTCTCGGCGAACATCGCTGCAGGCCGCACCCACAGCCCGCCTTCGCCGTAGAGCGGACGATAGACCACCATCGGCTCTAGCGTTTCCGAATGTTTGGCGATGCCGATCACTTCGTACTCATTACCCTTGTAATGGCGATAGCGTCCGACGGGAATGGTGATTGCAGGAGATGTCATGGTGTTCCAGAGGCGGCGTCGATTCGACGAGTTCAAGACCACATTATAAACCATTGTTTATATTGAAAAATTGGCATTTACCGGATCGGTTATAGTCGCGGCTCCATGAATCAGCTACCCGCGCTTCGCATCGCACTGGCCGGCATGGCCGCGCTGGCGGTGGCCATGGGCATCGGTCGAGTTGCATTCACTCCCATCCTGCCGATGATGCAGGATGATTTCGGCCTGTCCATCATCGGCGGCAGCTGGCTGGCGTCGAGCAACTATTTTGGTTATCTGCTCGGTGCGCTGGTGGCAACGGCATGGCCCCTGCGCAGCCGCAAGGTTCTGTCCGGTTCGCTGCTGGCAGTTGCGGCAACAACGATTGCCATGGGGCTTACGGAAAACTTTACGGCCTGGGCAATTCTGCGTTTTGCCGCTGGAGTGGCCAGCGCGCTGATGTTCATTGCGGTGTCCACCCGCTGCATGGCTGCGCTTGCAGAGCGCGGCCGCCCGCAACTCACCGGGGTGGTTTACGCCGGGGTTGGCTGCGGTGTCGCGGCGGCCGGTTTGTTGTGTCTCGTGTTGATGCAGCACGACGCCGGATCGGCATGGGCCTGGCGCATTGCCGGGATGGTCGCGTTGTCAGCGGCAGTGATCGTAGTGCCGGTGCTGGGCGCGATCATGCTGCCGCCAGCGCCTGCCGTTCAGCACCACACGCGCGGCAGCATCAGTCGCCATGCCGGCCTGCTGGTGCTGTGTTACGGCATTTCCGGTTTCGGCTATATCATTCCAGCCACCTTTTTGCCGGTGATGGCGAAAGCGGTGGTACCGGATGTTTCACTGTTCGGGTGGTCATGGCCGGTGTTTGGCGCTGCTGCAGTCGCATCAACATTCATTGCAGCAGCCCGCGCAGCAGCGATCGGTCATCGCAGCGTGTGGATTGCCAGCCATTTTCTGATGGCTGTCGGCGTGCTTCTTCCTGTGCTGATGCCGGGGCTGGCTGCGGTGATCGGCTCCGCGCTGCTGGTTGGTGGCACCTTTGTGGTGACGACGATGACCAGCCTGCAAGTTGCTCAGGAAGTGTCGCGCGGGCATGCGGCGCGGCTGGTGGCGGCGATGACGGCGGCGTTCGCACTGGGACAGATCATCGGCCCTGTTGTTGCGGGACTGCTTTTTGATGCCGGTTACGGATTCTCCGGCGGGCTGGTGCTTGCCGGCGCGCTGCTGGTGTTGTCAGCATTGCTCTTATGGCGCGCTGCGCCGGGAAAAGGGAACTGATGTCTCCGATGTTGCGCAGCCTCGGGCTTATGGCCCTGGGGATCCTGCTGCTGACGGCAAACGATGCCGCCACCAAATACCTGGTGCAGTCACACCCCATCGGTCAGGTGGTCGGTTTGCGCCAGGCGGGGACGCTGCTGGTGCTGGTCCCGTACATGATGTTTTTCAGCCAATGGTCATTGCTGCGCGTGGTCGATCTGCGCGGCCAGATGACGCGCGGCATACTGTTCATCATCGGATCAATGCTGATCGTCTGGAGCCTCGCCGTACTGCCGCTGGCGACCGCGATCACCATGCTCTACCTCAGCCCGATTTTCATGGTGATTCTTTCAGTGCCGCTGCTCGGCGAGCGCATCAGTCGCCATCGCTGGATTGCGGTGATTGGCGGTTTTGCCGGCGTGCTGATCATCATGCGTCCCGGCGCGGCTGGATTTCAGTGGGTGTTGCTGCTGCCGCTGCTGGCTGCGATGGTTAACGCCTTGCGTGACGTGATCACCCGCCGGCTGGCGCGCACCGAAACGTCCATTTCCATCCTGTTCTGGTCGAACATCATCCTGATGGTCGGCGGATTCGCCACATTGCCGATGGGCTGGTCGCCGGTCAGTAATCACGATGCGTTCTTGTTCGTGGCTGCCGGAATATTTAACGGCACCGCGCATTTCTGCATCATCGATGCCTTGCGTACCGGCGAGGCTTCGGCGATGGCGCCGATCCGTTACACCGCGCTGCTGTGGGCGGCGCTGCTCGGTTTCCTTGTATGGGGCGAGATACCGGAACTGTGGCTGCTGGCGGGCGCGGCCGTGATCGTCGGCAGCAGCCTTTACATGATCCGCGCCGAACGCCGGGGTTGATGCCGGATTGCTACGGATTGGATTGCCGCGGCCCCCTGAGCGCGGTTATTCTGTATCAGCAGTTCGGCGTTTAAACATTACCAGGAGAACTTGCATGGAGATTCAAGCAGGCACTGCTGCGCCCGATTTCACAATCGGCGCGCACAATTCCGACCAGAAAGTCACGCTATCCAGCTTCAAGGGGCGTGCGGTCGTGGTGGCGTTCATGCCTTTTGCATTCACGGGTGGATGAACCAATCAAGTCCGTGGGTTCCGTGAGAACTACGAAGAATTCAAGAAGCTGAATGTCGAGATCCTCCAGCTGAGCATTGATCCGGTGCCGAGCCTGAAGGGATGGGCGGATTTCCTTGGCGGGGTGCCGTTCCCGCTGCTGTCGGACTTCTGGCCGCATGGCGCGGTGGGCAAAGCCTACGGCATCTTCAACGAGGAGCGCGGCATGGACAAGCGCGCGGCCTACGTCGTGGATGCGCAGGGCATTATTCGTTACGCCAAGGTTTATCCGCAGGGCACGATTCCGACCAGCGAAGAGCTGCTGGCGGAGTTGCGCAAGCTCTGATCCGGCGCTTGCAAACGGAAACGGCAGGGCTTTCCTTGTGGAAGTCCCTGCCGTTTTTTTTAAGGGAGCCCCGGCGTCAGGCGGCGAGCAGCGCGGATTGCGGCGCCGGCATGAACGCAAGCGAGTAAGGCGTTGAATCTGCTGCCGGTTTTTTCGGCTGGGCCGAGTTCAGGGTTTGCAGGCGGGACAGGGCTTCGCCGTAGATATACAGGGCCTGATTGATGACCGGCCGCATGTCGCTGCTGCAGGTCGAACCTTTGTCGAGCTCGTGAATCAGGTTGCGGAACAGGGCTCTCACGCGGTCAATGCCATCGGCCTCCAGGTTCTGCTCCCGGTTGACGATGTCTGGATCCAGTGACTCCATGTAGGCTACAAGCAAAGCACAGATCTGGCGGTCGGATTTGGCTTCGCGGATCGCATCGTCGATTATCATGGCGTTACTCTGAGCTTTCAGGTTTGATTGCAGCGAATTGTGAGATAGCGTCGTTACAGCAAGATTACGTCCGGGATGATTCTTCCAACATCGGAGCACTCTCCTGTTCGGCATGGATGTTATCTCCCATGTGCAAGGAAAAATGTGCGGAAAGGCACATTGGATGGCCGGCGTCGATTGCGATCAATTCGCTGGCAGCTGGCCTGTAATTTGCTCGATATTCTCTTTCACCTAAATACGGAGTCATCGTCATGCTCAAGGGAAAATCTGCGGTAGTCACTGGTTCCACCAGCGGCATCGGGCTTGGCGTCGCTAGCGCACTGGCTGCGCGCGGCGTCAACGTCCTGCTCAACGGGTTTGGCGATGCGGCCGAGATCCAGGCACTGTGCGCACGGCTGGCGAAAGAACACGGCGTGCGGGTGGAGTATCACGGCGCCGACATGAGTAAACCGGCGGAAATCGCCGAGATGATGGAGCACGCCGTGGCGAGGCTCGGTGCGGTGGATATTCTGGTCAACAACGCCGGCATCCAGTTCGTGTCGCCGATCGAGGAGTTCCCGCCGGAAAAATGGGATGCCATCATCGCCATCAACCTGGTCGCGCTGTTCCATACCATCCGCCATGCCGTGCCTGGCATGAAAAAACGCAAATGGGGACGCATCATCAATATCGCATCCGCGCATGCGCTGGTGGCGTCGCCGTTCAAGTCCGCCTACGTCGCTGCCAAACACGGCGTGGCCGGACTGACCAAAACCGTTGCGCTCGAAACCGCAACCTTCGGTATTACCTGCAACGCGATTTGCCCGGGTTATGTGCTGACGCCGCTGGTGGAGAAACAAATTCCGGATACCGCAAAAGCGCGCGGCATCACCGAAGCCCAGGTCGTCAGCGATGTGCTGCTCGCGGCGCAGCCGACCAAGCAGTTTGTCACCGTGGAGCAGGTGGCGGCGCTGGCCTGTTTCCTGGCCAGTGATGATGCTGCTTCGATTACGGGCGTGATTCAGCCCATCGATGGCGGCTGGACGGCGCAGTAATCTGCGCCGACGTTCGGCGGACGCTTAATCCGCAGCGTGGATCACCTCACGCACCGCCGGATACACCAGGTTTTCCCAGCGTTTGCCGCTGAACACACCGTAATGTCCGACCCCCGCCTGCACATAATGTGTACGCAGGTACTGCGGCAGTTTTTCGCATAAATCCTGCGCCGCCAGCGTCTGGCCCAGCGCACAGATGTCGTCACGTTCGCCTTCCACCGTCAGCAGCGCGGTGCGGCGGATGGCCTGCGGGCGGATCGGGCGATCGCGCCATTGCAGCTTGCCGCGCGCCAGTGCGTGTTCCTGGAATACCAGCTTCACGGTTTCCAGATAGAAGTCCGCACTCAGATCCGACACCGCAAAATACTCTTCATAGAAACGCCGCGTTGCCTCGGCTTTTTCATGGTCACCCGCAACAATCTGGTGGTAATAATCCTTGAACGATTTGATGTGCCGCTGCAGGTTCATGTTGAGGAAGGCGGAGAGCTGAACAAATCCCGGATAGACCCGGCGCCGCATGCCGGCAAACTGTACCGGCACATGTTCGATCAGGTTGTGCTCGAACCAGCTGATCGGCTGGCTGGTCGCGAGCTGGTTCACCTCGGTCGGGTTGACCCGGCAGTCGATCGGGCCGGCCATCAGCGTCAGGCTGCGTGGTGTTGCCGGATTCTTGTCTTCCGCCATCACTGCGACAGCAGCAAGCGCCTCGACACAGGGCTGGCAGATGGCGGCGAGATGGGCGCCCGGGCCCATGACATTCAGGAACTCGATGATGTGGTCGATGTATTCGTCAATGCCGAAGCGGCCAGCCTCCATCGGCACATCGCGCGCGTTGTGCCAGTCGGTGATGTAGACGTCGTGATCGCGCAACATGGTGCGCGCGGTTTCACGCAGCAGCGTTGCGAAATGCCCAGACATTGGCGCGACGATCAGCACCCGCGGTTGTGCAGCACTGGTGTGTTTGCGAAAGCGCAGCAGGGTGGCAAAAGGCGTGGTGTGGACGATTTCTTCGGTAACCTGCAATTCACGCTTGCCGCAGGTTACTGATTCGATGCCGAATTCCGGTCGGTGATGGGTGAGGCGGGCCAGCGAAAACACTTCACAGGCGGCGGCAAAACGCCGCAGCGGATTTACCGGGTTCAGCGGGTTGAAACCCCATGTATTGAGGTCGTACAGCCCCGGTGCTGCGAGCATCGCGGCCTCGCGCATTGGATTGAGTACGCGCTCTTGCGTCTGGTATGCGTGGTAAATCATCAGCAACCCCTGAAAAAATTGGCGGACGGGCCGGCGCATCCCAGACTCACGCAATAATCGCACCAACACCCCTGCCGAGTGTGGCATGACTCCTGCTAACAGCACTATGACGGCGTTCGCCGGCACCATCCAGGTGCGCAGTGGCGGTTTGCCGCATGGGGGTTGGGCATCATGGCGCAGGCGACTTTGAGCATCAGCAGCAAGAACTACTCATCCTGGTCGCTGCGCGGCTGGCTGCTGGCGCGTTTTTCCGGACTCGACTTCCGTGAGGTCATCGTGTCGCCGGACGATGCCAATGCCAAGCGCGAACTGCTGTTGCTGGCGCCATCCATTCTGGTGCCCTGTCTGCAGCACGACGGCATCAAGGTCTGGGATACCCTCGCGATTGCCGAATATCTCAATGAAATCAAACCCAAAAGCGGTCTGCTGCCGACGACCCGCGCAGCGCGGGCGCATTGCCGTGCAGTCTGCGGCGAGATGCACTCCGGCTTCAGCAGCCTGCGCTCGGCGCTGCCGATGAATCTGAAGGGCGATTTCCCCAACTACAAGATCTGGGCGAAGGCGGTCGACGACATTGAGCGCATCACCACCATCTGGCGCGAATGTCTCGACGAATATGGTGGTCCCTGGCTGTTCGGCAAAAAGCGTTGCATGGCCGATGCGATGTATGCGCCGGTGGTCACGCGCTTTCTCACTTACCACGTGACGGTCGATGCGCAATGCACGGCTTATGGCAGCAAAATCATGGCGATGCCGGAGATGAAGGAATGGATCGCCTCGGCGAAACTCGAATCCGACGACATCGAAGAACTCGACATGGAGTTCTGAGGGGCTTGCTGTAGCAAGCCCCTCTTTGTCCCTGCATCCTGCTTACTTCCAGGGTGCAGGTGCCGGCACCGGCGCGGGTCCAGGCATGTCGATGGTCTTGAAATCCGCCGGGCCGACGATTTCGATGTATTCCATGTCCGGCGAATAGTCGAACAGGTAATGCACGATGCCCGGGCGCTGGTGCACGCAGTCGCCCGCGCTGACCAGCGTTTCCTTGTCCTCATACATGAACTTGGCCCAGCCCTTGGTCATGATGACGATGTGGAAATCGGCTTCATGACGGTGCCAGCCGGTGCCCTTTTCCGGCGCATTGTTGGCGCGCACCAGCTGGGCAATGACTTTGCCGGCGGTGGCTTCGGCGACACCGAGGTCTCGGTAAATGAAAAAATCACGCAGTCCGTCAGTGCGGAACTGCGTGTCTCCGGGTTTGACGTGCGAAAACTGGGTAACGGTTCGATCGAGCATGGCGGGGCTCCTGGTCAGGTGACCCCGTCAACAAAGCATAAGTTATTCCACCAGCCGCCAGCTACCGTTTACCCGCCAACTGCGCAGCAATGGTGCGGGTGCACCGCGCGGGTGCGGAATCAACGCAGTGGAATGACGTTCGATACGGCGGGTGCGGATGAACGAGGTGGCATCACGTTGAGCAGGATCACCCGTCTGCCCAACGTCACCACGCTGCCGCGGATACGATTGTCGCCGTTGTCGCTGAATTCAAAGTCATAGGCCCGCTGCAGCAGCAGGCGGCCGTCAGCGTTGCGCGCGGGTTTGATGCTGGCAATGCCGACGGTATCGTCGAGGAACTGCAGGCTTTCAGCCTCGCAGGCTGCGCGCGCTGCGGCCACCGCCACTTCGCGCGCCTGCATGCTGTCCCACCACAGCCAGATGAGTGATAAAAAAACCGCCAGCAGAATCAGTTCAGTCATGAGCGGCCGTAGTATTCCTGCACGGTTTCCCAGGCCACTTCCTGCAGGAACTTTGCGGTTTCAGGATCAATGCCGAAGGTGTAGCTCAGGCCGACCGGCGACTTGTTGTAGAGCGCGCCGTAGATCGTGCAGGCGGACAGGTAGGTGCCAAGCTTGCTCGGGTGGCGTTTGTCGCGGGCGTAGAGTTCGATGTCCTGGTTTTTGCTGATCGCTTTGGCGAAGGCGAGTCCGGCGGGGATCACCAGCGCGTCGTTGGCATTGCCGGCGATGGTGTATTCCTCGGCAAGTTGCTGCGTCATCTCCGGCTTGTCGGCGTAGGCCCAGGTCATGAACAGCACGGGCTTGGCGCCGTGCTTGCGAACAGTTGCGCTGTGTTTCGCGGCATATTCATGGAACATACCCTTCAGCTGCGGATGCACCGGACACTGGCTGCAGTCGTTCATGATCACCGCATCGAAGGGCTTGTCGAATTTATTGAAGCGGATTTGGTTGCCGGCAACGAAGGAGTACGACGCAACCGCGTTCGGACGGAAATAGGATTCCATGTCGTGCCAGTTGAAACCCGAACCGCTGATGGTGATCGACGTACTGCGGTACTGGCTGCGGGCCTTCGGATCGGCAGCACCGACCAGCCCCAGCACCTTGGAATGCATGCTGTCGTTGTAATAATAAAAACTGTTGCCGACGTAGAGCAGGGCCTTCGCTTGCTCGTGGCCGGTATTCTTGATTTTAGGGGCGGTCTGGGCGATTGCGGTGGCGGTGAAGAGCAACGAAGCCATGACCAGCGCAATGCCGGACTGGCGCTTGAATTTCAACATGGTGGTCTCCCTTGGTGTGATTGTTCTGCTGTTTTTCTTGTATTGCTGCGTCCGCCACGTTACCAGAGTTGGCGGGGCTGTCGGGCACGGCATTATTGGCCATGCAATTTGCATTCTGTCGGGGGTGACCAGTGCGTTTTCGCGATGTGGACGAACGCTGAATGATGCGTGAACTGGAGTAGACTGACCACCAACAACCCGGGCCAACCCGGGCCTTCCGGAGGAGCAGCATGATCGAACTGAAATCGCGTCGGCACACCGTCGACGATCTGGGCGGCGCCATCGAACTTTGTTACGCCAACGGCTGGACCGACGGCCTGCCGGTGATTCCGCCGACCGCGGAACGCATCGCGGCCATGCTCGAAGCCGGCGGACTCAAACCCGACGAGCAATTGTCATTCATCGAAAACCGCCAGGTGTCGGTGACCGCGGAGAAAGTCGCGATCAACGCGGTGATGGCCGGCTGCAAACCGGAATACATGCCGGTGATTGTCGCCACCGTTCGCGCGCTCGCCGATCCGCTGTACGGTTACCACGGCCCGGCCACCAGCACCGGCGGCTCCGCAGTATTCATGCTGGTCAACGGCCCGATCGCGAAGCAGATCGGCATGAACAGCGGCGACAACCTGTTCGGTCAGGGCTGGCGCGCCAATGCCACCATGGGTCGTGCCATCCGGTTGATGATGCAGAACGTGATCGGCACCACGCCCGGCGTGCTGGACCGCAGCAGCCTTGGTCATCCCGGTAAATACACGTTCTGCATTGCTGAGAACGAGGAAGACAGCCCGTGGCCGGCTTTCCACACCACGCGTGGTTTCAAACCCGAACAGAACGCGGTGACGATTTTTGCGGCACTCGGCGTGCACCAGTATTCGAACGGCCTCAGTGCAACCCCCGAAGGCGTGCTCACCA
>CAMAYE010000089.1 GCA_945862135.1 Bordetella parapertussis | reverse complement strand
GACGCCACCGCGGCGTTCATCCAGCAGATGCGGGAATTGGGTGCACGCGCAGCGCTGGATGACTTTGGTACCGGCTTCAGTTCCTTCTATTACCTGAAGCGCTTCAACGTGGATTACCTGAAAATCAGCGGCGCATTCACACAGGATCTGAGCGACAACGAGGAAAGCCGGGTGTTCGTCAAAGCGGTAAATGGTCTTGCCCGCGATCTCAAACGGCAAGTAATCGCCAAAGGGGTTGAAACAGAACTGATGGTGAAACTGTTGAAAGATGCCGGGGCGCTATATGCCCAAGGCCGTTACTTCCAGCCGGCCACCCCGCTGGTCACAGCGATACCAGCCCCCAGCCGCAAAGTTTCCCGCGGATGAGAAACGGCGACGGCCGCAAGGCGTCGCCGCGCATTGCTTTCCGCACTTACCATTCCCCGCGCCCTATTTTCTCAGCCCAGAGCAGACCCAGCGCCGTCTTAGGGTCCGTGATCGTACCGTCACGCACCCATGCCACGGCCTGGTCCAGCGGTACCGTCATCACCTCGAGAAACTCGCCTTCGTCGAGCCGGTTGCCGATGTGGGTCAGCTCACGCGCCAGAAACAATTCAATAAATTCATCCGCATAGGCAATGCAGGGATGCAAGGTCGCAAGCCGCTGCCATGCCCCGGCGCGATAACCGCACTCCTCGTGCAGTTCGCGCTGCGCGGTCGCCAGCGGTTTCTCGCCGGCGTCAATCTTGCCCGCAGGCAGTTCGATGAAATGCCGCCCTACCGGATAGCGGAACTGTCGTTCCATCAGAATGGTTTGCGGGTCCGGCTGTGCCAGGATAACCACGGCCCCCGGATGCTTGATGTATTCGCGGGTCGCCGTGCCGCCATCAGGCAGACGCACTGTGTCGCGACGCACTTTGAGCAACCTGCCTTCGAATACCGATTCCGACGCGATCAGGGTTTCGGTGAAATCAGCAGGATCTTTCGGATTCATGCCGTCTGAGGCCTAGAGCCCGGGCCTGCGCCAGAGAAAGCGGTACACAAAACCCGGGTAGGCAAATACCAGGAACAGGCAAACGGTCACCGCGTAAAACTCCCAGCGCTGCGGGTGCACCTGCCCGGCACGGCTTTCCATCAGCCATGCCGCAAATCCGACGATGCAATACAGCAACAAGAGTTCAAGCAGACGCCAGAATGCCGACTTCCGACCGTCAGGCGCAGGCCGTACCAGCAGGATGCGCTCGGTCAAAAACGGAAGATTGGCGAGTACCAGTGCCAGCAACAGCAACGCAGCTGTGCTCCAGTCCATGATCAGATCGAGGCGCGGACGGCTTCGATGCAGAGCACCATCAGCGGCTGCGGTGCGATACCCAGCACCAGCACGGCGAGGCCGTTGGCCGACAGGAGCGCGCGCACGTCACCCGACGCGGTAATCGGTGCGGTATCGACCGGCGCATCGAAATACATCAGCTTGACGATGCGCAGATAGTAGAAGGCGCCGATCAGCGAGAAGATCACCGCAATGACGGCAATCCACCACATGCCGATATGCACAACCGCCTGCAACACCGACAGTTTGGCGTAGAAGCCCACAGTGGGGGGAATTCCGGCCATCGAGAACATCAGCAGCAGCATCAGGAAGGCATACCAGGGATTGCGCTGGTTCAGTCCCTTGTAGTCATCGAGATTCTCGGCCTCGAATCCGCTGCGCGCAAGCAGCAGGATGATGCCAAAGGAGCCCAGCGTCATCAACACGTAAACAACCACGTAGTACATGCCTGCGCCATAACCGTCAATGGTCCCGGACAGCACGCCAAGCAGCAGGAAGCCCATGTGCGAAATGGTCGAGTAGGCCAGCATGCGCTTCAGATTGGTCTGCATGATTGCTGTCAGATTTCCGACAACCAGTGACAGGATCGCCATTACCGCCAGCATGTGGCGCCATTCATCGACCAGCATTTCTGCGCCCAGACCCTGCGCCAGCAGGCGCATCACGATGGCAAACGCCGCGAATTTCGGCGCTGATCCGATGAACAACGTCACTGCAGTCGGTGCCCCCTGATAAACGTCAGGCAGCCACATGTGAAACGGCACCGCACCGAGCTTGAAACCAAGGCCGGCGACAATAAACACCAGACCGAACACCAGAACCAGTTGCGCACGCACCCCCTCGGTCGAAAGTTGCGCGAGCTCGGTAATTTCCAGCGTACCTGTGGCGCCGTAGAGCATCGACATGCCGTAGAGCAATACACCGGATGCCAGCGATCCAAGCACGAAATATTTCATCGCCGCTTCTGTCGCACGCACCGAATCGCGCTGCAGCGCAACCATCGCATACAGCGACAGCGACAGCAGTTCGAGGCCCATGTACAGCGTCAACAGGTGATTGGCGGAGATCATCACCATCATGCCCAGCGTGGCAAACAGTGCCAGCGTGAAAAACTCGCCGCGGAACAGGCCGCGCGCGGCGTTATAGGCACGTGCATACACAAGCACCATGATCACCGAAACGCAGGTCAGCAGCTTCAGTGCATCCGCCATCAGGTCATCGACGAACATGCCGCTGAAAGTGTAGACAGGTTCCGGATTGCCGGTGAAAAAGGTGAGCAACGCGCAGCCGGCCAGCGTGAACTGGGTCAGCCCGTAGGTCACGATCCGGTTGTCATCGCTGACGAACAGGTCGACGATCAGGATCACGCACGCCATCACGAGCAGGAAGAGCTCGGGGTAGGCGGGCCACAGCGGCATGATGTATTCCATAGTCAGCTCTATTGCGCCGGCAGCTTGCTGAAGGACACGTGCGCCAGCAGTTCATTGACCGAAACATGCAGCACATCGGCAAAAGGCTGCGGCCAGACGCCCATCACCAGCACCAGCACGGCAAGTACGCCCAGCACCAGGAACTCGCGGGCATTGATGTCCTGCAATTCACCGACATGGGCATTGGCTACCGCACCGAAGATCACCCGCTTGTACATCCACAGCGTGTAGGCGGCGCCGAAAATCAGCGTGATCGCGGCAGCAAAGGCAAACCAGAAATTGACCTGCATCGCGCCCATGATCACCAGGAATTCACCGACAAAACCGCTGGTGCCGGGCAGACCGGCATTGGCCATCGAGAAAAACATGAACAGCGCGGCAAATACCGGCATCCGGTTCGCGACACCGCCGTAATCGGCGATCTGCCGTGAATGCATGCGGTCATACAGCACGCCGACACAGAGGAACATCGCGCCGGAAATGAATCCGTGCGAAATCATCTGGATGATCGCGCCTTCCATGCCCTGGGCGTTGAACAGGAAGGTGCCCAGCGTGACAAAACCCATGTGCGAAATCGACGAATAGGCGATCAGCTTTTTCATGTCGGTTTGCACCAGCGCCACCAGACCGATGTAGACCACTGCGATCAGCGACAGTGCGATGACGATCGGCGCCAGCAGGTGGCTGGCGTCGGGCACGATGGGCAGTGACAGCCGCAGGAAGCCGTAACCGCCGAGTTTCAGCATCACCGCCGCCAGCACCACCGAGCCGCCGGTGGGTGCTTCAACGTGGGCGTCGGGCAGCCAGGTATGTACCGGCCACATCGGTACCTTGACCGCAAAAGCCATAAAAAATGCAATAAAAACAGATACTTGGACGAAAATCGGGAGTTGAACCTGATAAAAGTCAAACAAGCTGAAACTGCCGCCTGCAGAGAAATACAGGTAGATCAACGCGACCAGCGAAAGCAGTGAACCGAGCAGCGTATAGAGGAAGAACTTCACAGCGGCATACACGCGGTTGGGACCACCCCAGACGCCGATGATGATGAACATCGGAATCAACGTGGCCTCGAAGAACACGTAGAACAACAGTGCGTCGAGCGACGAAAATACGCCGTTCATCAGTCCTGACAGGACAAGGAAAGCCGCCATGTACTGCGACACGCGCGACTCGATCACCTGCCAGCCCGCCGCCACCACCAGCACCGTGGTCAGGCTGTTCAACAGGATCAGCAGCAGCGAAATGCCGTCGATGCCGATGTGATAGTTGGCGTTGAAAACATCGATCCAGTTGCGCATTTCGACAAACTGGAACCCGCCCTGCTGCAGATTGAATCCGGTATACAGCGGAATGGTCACCGCGAAACCGATCAGCGCGCCGATCAGCGCGATCACGCGCGCGGCCTGTGCATTGCGGTCGCCACCGGTCAGCAATACCGCCACACCGGCGATGATCGGCGCCCAGATGGCGAGGCTCAGTAAAGGTAATCCCTGCATCATGAGGTCTTTTTCTTCAGTTTCACCGGATATAAGCCAGTGTCAGCAGCAGCAGGACGCCGATGATCATCGCGAATGCGTAGTGGTAGATATAACCCGACTGCACATGGCGGATCACCGAGGCGAACCACCCGACCAGACGCGCCGAGCCGTTCACCATCACGTTGTCTATGATTGCGACATCACCACCCTTCCACAGACCCATCCCCAGTGCACGTGAGCCGCCGGCAAAGAACCAGTCGTTGAAACGGTCGAGGCCGTATTTCTCCATCAGGATCGTCACCACAAAGCCCCACTGGCGGCGCAGCTTCGCCGGCAGTTCCGGACGGACGATATAGAGGAACCAAGCCGTTGCGGCACCCGCGACAGCCAGCCAGAACGGCAGTGTCGACAGTGCGTGGGTCATCATGCCGATGACCCCATGGAAACTCTGCGCCAGCGTCGCCATCGCGGTATGCGCAGGGCTGACCATGATCGCGCTGCCGAAATAATTGCCATAGACGAAGGAGCCGATCAGCCAGCCAGCGCAAATCGACGGGATCGCCAGCAGCACCAGCGGCACCCATACCACCGCAGGCGACTCGTGGGGTTTGTGAGCATCACCATGATCATCGTGGTGATCGTCGTGAGCATGATCGTCATGCTGACCTGCAGCAGCCGCATCAGCGTCGGCTGCCTTGACATCGGGATGGTGCGGATCCGCGAAACGTTCCTTCCCGTGGAATGCGTAAAACACCAGACGGAATGAATAGAACCCGCCGATGAATACGCCGGCTACGGCCAGCGCGTAGGCAAACCCGGCTCCGGGCACCGTCGCGTGATGCAGCGCATCGACAATGGTTTCCTTGGAAAAGAAACCAGCGAACGGCGGCAGACCGGCATTGGCAATCGCACCGATCAATACCGTCATATAGGTAATCGGCATGTATTTCGCCAGCCCGCCCATCTTGCGCATGTCCTGCTGGTGATGCATCGCGATGATCACCGAACCTGCGCCGAGGAACAGTACCGCCTTGAAGAAGGCGTGCGTGAACAGATGGAATATGGCTGCCGAGTAGGCTGAAGCGCCCAGCGCCATGGTCATGTAACCGAGCTGGGACAGCGTCGAGTAGGCCACCACACGCTTGATGTCGTATTGCACGGTGGCGATCAGAGCCATGAAAAATGCAGTGATCGATCCGATGATCAGCACGAAGGACAGCGCGGTTTCCGACAGTTCGAACAGCGGCGACATCCGCGCCACCATGAAAATGCCGGCGGTCACCATCGTCGCAGCATGAATCAGTGCTGAAATCGGGGTCGGGCCTTCCATCGAATCGGGAAGCCACACATGTAAAGGGAACTGCGCTGACTTGCCCATTGCACCGATGAACAACAGGATGCAGATCACCGTCATCAGCGACCACTGCACACCCGGGAACAGTTCAATGGTATTGGCCGACAGGCGGTCGGCCCCGGCAAATACCGCGGCGTAGTCCAGCGTACCGAAATACATCAGCACCAGTGCGATGCCCAGCAGGAAACCGAAGTCACCGACACGGTTGACCAGAAAGGCCTTCATGTTTGCGTAGATTGCCGTCGGGCGGGTGTACCAGAAACCGATCAGCAGGTAGGACACGAGGCCCACCGCCTCCCAGCCGAAAAACAGCTGCAGGAAGTTGTTGCTCATCACCAACATCAGCATCGAGAAGGTGAACAGCGAGATATAGCTGAAAAAGCGCTGGTAACCGGGATCTTCGGCCATGTAGCCAATGGTGTAGATGTGCACCATCAGAGACACGAAGGACACCACGATCATCATTGTCGCCGACAGCGGATCGATCAGGAATCCGATTTCAAAACGAATGCTGCCGGAGGCCAGCCAGGTATAGACCGGGCCATTGAACACGTTGCCGGCCATGACGTCCTGATACACGAGGATCGAGGCAATCAGGCAAACAACCATCCCCAGAATCGTGATGAAATGGGAAGCGCGACGACCGATGGCCCAGCCAAACAGGCCAGCCATGATGGCGCCAAACAGCGGTGCCAGCGGCACCAGCAGATAGAGTTTTTGCATCTCGGTCATGTGCGGCTCAGCCCTTCAACTGATCGAGGTCTTCGACATTGATGGTGCGCAAGTTACGGAACAGCACCACCAGAATCGCCAGCCCGATCGCCGATTCAGCGGCGGCAACGGTCAGGATGAAAAACACGAACACCTGGCCGGCGGTATCGCCGAGGAATTGTGAAAAGGCGATGAAATTCGTATTCACCGCAAGCAGCATCAGTTCGATCGCCATCAGCAGCACGATGATGTTCTTGCGGTTGAGGAAAATGCCGATCACCGAGATCGCGAACAGGATCGCGCCGAGGACCAGATAATGGGACAGTGAAATCATGGTCAGTCCCCTTTTTTCTCGGCAGGCATCGAAACAATCTTCAGCCGGTCATTACGCTTGACCTGAACCTGCTCGCCCGGATCAATGTATTTGCCGTGTTTGCGACGGCGCAGCGTCAGCGCAATGGCGGCAACAATGGCCACCAGCAGGATCACCGCCGCCAGCTCAAACGGATAAACGTAATCGGTGTAAAGCAGACGGCCCAGTTCCTTGGTATTACTGTAATCCGCCGGGGAAGCCGCCGGACGGGGCGCAGCTTCGAGACCGAACCACGGCCCGGTCAGCACCAGCGCCATTTCGGCCACCAGCAACAGTGCAACCATCGCACCTACCGGAAGATAGCTCCAGAAACCACGGCGCAGTTTCTCAATGTTGATGTCAAGCATCATCACCACGAACAGGAACAGCACCATCACTGCGCCGACATAGACCAGCACCAGCGTAATGCCGAGGAACTCGGCCTCCAGCTGTATCCAGAGCCCCGCCGCCGTACAGAACGCCAGCACCAGGAAGAGCGCCGCATGCACCGGATTGCGCGCGGTGATCACGCGCAACGCCGCAAAAATCAGGATCGCCGAAAAAAACCAGAAGATGAATTCTTGAAAAGTCATTATGTCTTGGCTTTATCGATACTTGGCATCGGCCGCGCGGTCCTGCGCGATCTGTTCTTCGTAAGCATCACCGATCGCCAGCAGCATCGGTTTGGTATAGATCAGGTCGCCGCGTTTTTCGCCGTGGTATTCATAGATCCGCGTCTCGACGATGGAATCCACCGGGCACGACTCTTCGCAGAAACCGCAGAAAATGCACTTGGTCAGATCAATGTCGTAACGCGTGGTGCGGCGCGTGCCGTCTTCACGCTGCTCGGATTCGATGGTGATCGCCAGCGCCGGACATACCGCTTCGCAAAGCTTGCAGGCAATGCAACGCTCTTCGCCATTGGGATAACGGCGCAGTGCGTGCAGGCCGCGGAAACGCGGGCTCTGTGGCGCCTTTTCTTCCGGATATTCGACCGTGATCTTGCGCGCAAACAGATAGCGGCCGGTGACGGCCATGCCCTTCAGCAGCTCAAACAGCAGGAAGGTGTTAAAGAATTTGCCGATGCTCCGGATCATCATTTCCACCATATCCACAACGGGGTTTGCATCCAGGCGCCAAGCACGACGATCCACACCAGTGTCACCGGAATGAATACTTTCCAGCCCAGACGCATGATCTGGTCGTAGCGATAACGCGGGAAGGTCGCACGGAACCACAGGAACAGCGAAGCCACAAAGAAAATCTTGGCAAACAGCCAGCCGAAGCCGCCGGTGCCGAGCAGGCCCCACGACGCCGGGAACGGCGACAACCAGCCGCCGAGGAACATGATCGAGGTCAGCGTCGAGATCAGGATCATCGCCGAATATTCCGCCAGCGAAAACACGGCGAAGGTCATGCCCGAATATTCAACGTGGAAACCGACGATTTCCGATTCACCCTCGGCGACGTCGAACGGCGCGCGGTTGGTCTCGGCGACACCGGAGATCAGGTAGGTGATGAACAGCGGGAACAGCGGTAACCAAAACCACCCAAATGCGCCAGCCGAATTCTGCTGAGCCTTGACGATTTCGCTCAGGTTCAGACTTTGCGCGGCCATCAGCACGCCGACCAGCGAAAAGCCCATGGCAATTTCATACGACACAATCTGCGCCGCGGAACGCAGGCTGCCGAGAAAGGCGTATTTGGAATTCGAGGCCCAGCCGGCAATGATGATGCCGTAGACGCCCAGCGAGGTCATCGCCATCAGATACAACAGTCCGGCGTCGATGTTCGACAGGATCAGTTCCGGCGAGAACGGAATCACCGCCCACGCCGCGAGTGCCGGTCCCAGCGCCATCACTGGCGCCAGCACGAACAGGAACTTGTTCGAACCCGTCGGGATGATCACTTCCTTGACCAGCAGCTTCAGGCCGTCGGCGATCGGTTGCGCCCAGCCGCCGAGCCAGCGGATGCCGAAGAAGGTCACGCGGTTCGGGCCCTTGCGGATCTGCATATAGCCGATCAGCTTGCGTTCCCACAGGGTCAGGTACGCCACGCACAGCATCAGCGGCGCAACGATCAGCATGATCTTGACCAGCGTCCACACCACTGGCCACAGCGGACCAAGCAGCGCCTGCGGATAAGCGAGCAGCGAGTCCAGCATCATGCACTCGCTTTCTGTGCCTGCACGACACGCTCAAGAATCAGCGGCGCATCAGCGGCACCGAGCATTGCGGTTTCACAGCGTGCCGCAGAGAGGCGCACGCAGTCAGCGGGCAGCTTGTCATCAATGCCGTACTGCACGACGGCATCGCCGCCGTCCTGCACCACCCGCAATGCGTCACCATCACGCAGGCCAACTTTGTCGGCCAGCACGCGGTTCATCGTCGCCACCGGCGGCAACGCATCACGCGTCTGCTGCAGGCTCGGCGCGCGGCGCGCCAGCGCATCAGCGCCGTAGATCGCCGTCTCGGCAATCCGCACGATGCCGGTCGCTGCGCCGGGCAACGCACCTACAGATATATTTAAGTTATTGTTTTTATTAAATATTTCAGACTTTCCGTGGAGTGCCTCGCGCTGTGCGTCTTCGGCACTGTCGTGCTCAAAGCCCGACAGGCCAAGCAAATTGCCCAGCACACGCAACACTTTCCACGCCGGTCGGGTTTCACCCAGCGGCTTCACCACGCCGGCAAAAGTTTGCACACGGCCTTCGGTGCTGACAAAAGTACCCGCGGTTTCAGTAAACGGCGCGATCGGCAGCATCACGTTTGCGTAATCAGCGGCGCCGTGCTGGAACGGGCTCAAGGCCACGACCAGTTCAGCGGCGCGCATCGCGGCAATCGCCTGCCGCGGATTGTGCATATCGAGTTCGGGTTCCACACCCAGCAGCAGATAAGCCTTCAACGGCGCTTCGATCATCTGCCTTGCGTTGGCACCGGAAACCTTGCCGGTCGGCACGCAGCCGGCGACATAACCGCCGACGCTGTTGGCTGCCGCACCCAGGACACCCATGGGGCAGCCTAGAATCGTGGCCAGTGCCTGCGCCTGTGCATGCAATGTTCCAGCAGCGCCATGCTGTTCGGCGAAATTGCCGATGAATACGCCGGCCTTCTGCCCGGCAACAAGGCTGGCGGCAATCCGTTTCGCGACATCATCCGCCGTTACCGCAGCGACTGCGCCACGCACGGCTTCCGGTATCGCAACGTTTTTCAGTTCGGCCGCAGCCTTGACCACCTGAGCCAGTACCTGCGGCAGCAGCGCCGGAGCAACAATCGCCTTGTTCGCAACACGCATCAGCAGGTCGTCATCGACGGCGTGTATGAGATTGAGTTCAGTCGCTTTCTTGGTGGACTGGCGCAGGCGATGTGCCAGCAGCGGATGATCCTTGCGCAGCGTCGAGCCGATCACCAGCACGCGGTCAAGTTGGGCGAAATCAGTGATGCTCATGCCCAGCCACGGCACGCCGGCGCGTTTGCCGTCGGCACTGAAGTCAGACTGGCGCAGACGGAAATCGACATTGCCGGAACCGAGGCCGCGCACCAACTTCTGCAGCAAGTGCATTTCTTCCAGCGTTTGATGCGGTGTGGCGAGCGCACCGATCGCGGCCGCGCCGTGCGCGTCCTTGATGCGTTTTATTTCGGCAGCAACAAATTCCAACGCCACCGGCCATTCAACGTCCTGCCATACGCCGTTGCGCTTGAGCATCGGTTTGGCCAGGCGTTTTTCGGAATTAAGTGCTTCATAGGAGAAGCGATCCTTGTCCGAAATCCAGCATTCGTTGACCGCTTCATTCTCGCGCGGCAGCGTGCGCATGACGCGGTTCTGTTTGACCTGCACCGTCAGGTTGGAACCGAGGCCGCAGTGCGGGCTCACGGTCGGCCGGCGTGTCAGTTCCCAAGTGCGGGCGCTGTAGCGGAAGGGCTTGGAAGTCAGTGCGCCGACCGGGCACAGGTCGATGGCATTGCCGGACAATTCCGAATCGACGGTCTTGCCGACGAAGGTAATGATTTCCGAATGTTCGCCGCGGCCGATCATGCCGAGTTCCATGATGCCGGCGATTTCCTGGCCAAAGCGTACGCAGCGCGTGCAGTGGATGCAGCGCGTCATGTCGGTGGAGATCAGCGGACCGAGGTTCTTGTTGGCGACGACGCGTTTGTCTTCCTGGTAGCGTGACCCGCTGCCGCCGTAACCCACGGCCAGATCCTGCAACTGGCATTCGCCGCCCTGATCGCAGATCGGGCAGTCGAGCGGATGATTGATCAGCAGGAATTCCATCACGCCCTTCTGGGCGGTCACTGCAGCATCCGAATGCGTCCACACCTTCATGCCGTTGGTCACCGGCGTTGCGCAGGCGGGCAACGGCTTCGGCGCCTTCTCGACCTGCACCAGGCACATGCGGCAGTTCGCGGCAATCGACAGCTTCTTGTGATAACAGAAGTGCGGCACGTAAGTGCCCGCTTTGTTGGCAGCATCCATGATCGTGCTGCCTTCGGGCACTTCCATCAGCTTGCCGTCGAGTTCGATTTCGAGCATGGCTTCAGTCTAGATATAAGGTGCGACCAGGCACTTCTTGTGGTCGATGTGGTATTGGAATTCGTCGCGGTAGTGCTTCAGGAACGCCCGCACCGGCATTGCCGCAGCATCACCCAGCGCGCAGATCGTGCGGCCCTG
Organism: Bordetella parapertussis; assembly: GCA_945862135.1. Classification (GTDB taxonomy): domain Bacteria; phylum Pseudomonadota; class Gammaproteobacteria; order Burkholderiales; family SG8-41. Next base: position 1,808 of record CAMAYE010000089.1, on the reverse strand, counting down.
GATGTTCTGCGCCACGTTGTCGAGCATGTCGAGGTCCTCAGGCCGACCCTTGCCGTGCTCGATGCGATCGACCATGCGGTAGAGCCAGCCGGTGCCTTCACGGCACGGCGTGCATTGCCCGCATGACTCTTCGTAATAGAAATACGACAGGCGCAGCAGCGACTTCACCATGCAGCGTGTCTCGTCCATCACGATCACCGCGCCGGAGCCGAGCATCGAGCCCGCCTTGGCGATGGAGTCATAGTCCATGTCGGTGGCCATCATGATGTCAGCCGGCAACACCGGCATCGACGAACCGCCGGGGATCACTGCCTTGAGTTTTTTTCCGTCGCGCATGCCGCCCGCCATTTCGAGCAGCTTTGCGAAGGGTGTGCCGAGATTGATCTCGTAATTGCCGGGACGTGCCACGTCGCCCGAGATCGAGAAGATCTTGGTGCCGCCGTTGTTCGGCTTGCCGAGCGCGAGGAAAGCGTCACCGCCGTTGTTGATGATCCACGGCACCGCTGCAAAGGTTTCGGTGTTGTTGATCGTCGTCGGCTTGCCGTAGAGACCGTAGCTCGCCGGGAACGGCGGCTTGAAGCGCGGTTGGCCCTTTTTGCCTTCGAGCGACTCCAGCAGCGCCGTCTCTTCGCCGCAGATGTAGGCGCCGAAGCCGTGGTGCCCGTGCAGCTGGAAGGAGAAATCGGTGCCGAGAATCTTGTCTCCGAGATAACCCGCGGCGCGCGCCTCTTCCAGAGCCTCTTCGAATCGCTCGTAGACGTCCCAGATTTCGCCGTGGATGTAGTTGTAACCCACGGTGATGCCCATCGCGTATCCGCCGATGATCATGCCTTCGATCAGGATGTGCGGGTTGTAGCGCAGGATGTCGCGGTCCTTGAATGTGCCCGGCTCGCCTTCGTCCGAATTGCACACCAGATACTTCTGCCCCGGAAACTGCCGCGGCATGAAGCTCCACTTCAGGCCCGTCGGGAAACCGGCGCCGCCGCGGCCGCGCAGCGAGGACTTCTTCAGTTCATTGACGACCTGCTCCGGCGGAATCTTCTCTGCAATGATTTTTTTCAGCGCCGCATAGCCGCCGCGCGCCTCGTAATCCTTGAGGCGCCAGTTCGTGCCGTTGATGCCCTTCATGATCACGGCATCCGGCCCGAAAATGTCACCAACAAACGGAGGGATCGGCAGGCCCATTATTTGAGGTCCCTCATTTCAAGTCCTTCAGCAGCTGGTCGATTTTTTCATTGCTCATCGCGCACAGCATTTTCTTGTTGTTCTGGATCAGCACCGGCGCATCGCCACAGGCGCCCATGCACTCGCCTTCCTTCAGCGTGATGCGGCCGTCGGGTGTGGTTTCATTGAAACCGATACCCAAAGTCTTTTTCAGATATTCCGCGGTTTGGGTCGCGCCCTGCAGCGCGCACGGCAGGTTGGTGCAGATGGTCAGCTTGTATTTACCCGTCGGCTTCAGGTCGTACATCGTGTAGAACGACGCGACCTCGTACACCGCAACCGGCGGCATGCCGAGATACTGGGCGACAAAATCCATGGTCTCTGTCGACAGCCAGCCCTTCTCATCCTGCGCAATGGTCAGCGCCGCCATCACCGCCGAATCCTTGCGCTCCGGCGGATACTGGGCGACCGCCTTGTCGATTTTCGCCAGCGAAGCAGGAGAAAGAGCGGCGATATTCATGTTGGGGGCGTTCATCGATCACTCATCTGTCAATATCACCGAACACGATGTCCTGGGTGCCGATGATCGCCACCACGTCAGCAATCATGTGGCCCTTGGCCATCTCATCCAGTGCAGCCAGATG
>CAMAYE010000088.1 GCA_945862135.1 Bordetella parapertussis | reverse complement strand
TTCAACATCCCGTTCGCAATTCAGCCGATGCAGCGCGGCTTCGAGGCGATTGCACCGGAGGTGCGTGATGCTGCCGCCTGCTGCGGCCTGTCGCGCTGGCGCACCTTGTGGCGCATCGAATTGCCGCTGGCCTGGCCCGGCATTCTTTCTGCGGTGGTGCTGACCTTTGCGCATACGCTGGGCGAATTCGGCGTGGTGCTGATGGTGGGCGGCAGCATCCCCGGTGAAACCAAAACAGTAGCGATTGCGATTTATGACCGCGTGCAGGCTTTTGATACGGCCGGCGCAGGTGTCATGTCAGCCGTGTTGCTGCTGATTTCCCTCGTGGCGATCGGCGCGGCTTATCTAACGAATGCCCGCGCGCGGAACAGACATCATGGCTGACGGCATACGCGTACGCCTGCAGCAGCGCGGCCCGATTCCGCTGGATGCCACGCTGGAATGCGCACCGGGCAAAGTGCTTGCGCTCGTCGGGCCTTCCGGCAGCGGCAAGACCACCGTATTGCGTGCGATCGCCGGGTTGCTGCGTGTGGGTGAGGGCGAAATCCATAGCAACGGCGAGTGCTGGTTTGATTCGCGCCGAGGCATTGATGTCGAGACCCGCCGCCGTCGCGTCGGTTATGTATTCCAGAGCTACGCGCTGTTTCCGCATCTCAGTGCCTTGCATAACGTGATCGAGGCGATGCTCGACCGGCCGGTCGCGGAACGAGAGCAGCGTGCACGCGATGTGCTGGCGCGTGTGCGGCTGGCCGGACTTGAAGGCCGGGTGCCGGCGGCGTTGTCCGGCGGCCAGCAGCAGCGTGTCGCAGTGGCGCGGGCGCTGGCGCGTGAACCGCAGGTGCTGCTGCTCGATGAACCGTTTTCAGCGGTCGATCGTGCGACGCGGCAGCGTTTGTATCGTGAACTGGCCGAGCTGCGCCGTGATCTGGCGATGCCGGTGATCCTGGTAACGCATGATCTGGATGAAGCGCTGATGCTGGCCGATCAGTTATGTGTCCTGCATCAGGGGCGCACGTTGCAGGCCGGTGAACCTTATGCGGTGATGACGCGACCCGATACGGTGGAAGTCGCGCAACTGGTCGGTTTGCGCAATGTGTTCCGTGCGGGTGTGGTCAGTCATGACGAAGCGCGTGCGGTGACCCTCATCGAATGGCGTGGCCACCGGCTGGAGGCGCGCCTGCAAACCGCCTATGCGCCCGGCACTCAGGTCACGTGGGTGATCCCGCAGGGCCACATCGTGCTGCACCGGCGCGACCGGCCTTCACGCGGCGAACGTGAAAACCCCGTGTCCGGTCCGGTCATCGAGTGCCTGCCACTCGGTGAAAACGTGGCGCTGACCGTTGCCGTCAACGGGCCGGATCGTCCGCCGCTGTTCCTGACGATCCCTGCGCATGTTGCACGGCGCAACGACATTGCCACGGGTGTGGAGATCGGCCTGTCTTTGCTGGCAGAAGGCATCCACCTGATGCCCGCCGACGATAGCCGCACGCCGGCCAAGCCCCGCTGAATCCGGCGGGCCAGCTGGTAAGATTGCAATCATTCGTTTGACGGCTCACTCATGAAAATTTTCGGCTTTGCCGGTTATTCCGGCAGCGGCAAGACCACCCTGATCGAAAAACTGATCCCGTTGTTCGTGCAGCGCGGATTGAAGGTTTCGCTGATCAAACACGCGCATCACACTTTTGATGTCGATCAGCCCGGCAAGGATTCCTTCCGCCATCGTCACGCCGGCTGCACCGAAGTGCTGGTGACGTCATCGCGGCGCTGGGCGCTGATGCATGAGTTGCGCGGCGCCGCCGAGCCGACCCTCAAGGAGCAGATCGAACGCCTGTCGCCTTGCGACCTGTTGCTGGTGGAAGGCTTCAAGCACGAGCCGATCCCGAAGCTGGAGGTTTATCGCGCCGAGGTCGGCGAGTCGATGATCCATCCGCACGACAAGAACATTGTTGCCATTGCCAGCGATGCCAAAGTCGACAGCCCGCTGCCGCAACTGAATCTGAATGCGCCTGAGACCATCGCGGCCTTTGTGCTCCAACACGTCGGACTGGAGCAGGGCCGGTGATCACGTTGCTGTATTTTGCGAGACTGCGCGAAGCGCTCGGCACCGGTCGCGAAGAACTGGCCTTGCCGTCCGGCATCAATACATTGGGCGCATTGCGCACGCATCTCGCGCAGCGCGGCGACGCCTGGGCAAAGGAAATGGCCGAGGGCCGTAATCTGCGTGCGGCGGTCAATCAGGACATTGCCACAGCCGATACGTCAATCAAAGACGGTGACGAAATTGCCTTCTTCCCCCCGGTGACCGGAGGTTGATGCAATGAGTGTCCGCGTCCAGGAGCAGGATTTCGACGTCAGCACCGAACTGGCGCTGATGCGCAAAGACAATCCGAAGATCGGCGCCATCGCCAGCTTTGTCGGCGTCGTGCGCGACATCAATGAAGGCGACAGCGTCGCAACGATGACGCTTGAGCATTACCCCGGCATGACCGAAAAGGCGATCACCGAAATCATCGATCAGGCCCGCGGCCGCTGGGAAGTGCTGGATGCGTTGGTGATCCACCGCGTCGGCACGCTCAAACCCACCGATCAGATCGTGCTGGTGATCGTCGCCAGCACCCATCGCGGCGACGCCTTCGCCGCCTGCGAATTCATCATGGATTACCTGAAGACCCAGGCACCGTTCTGGAAAAAGGAAATCACGCCGAAAGGGGCGCGCTGGGTGGATGCGCGGGTGGTGGATGACAAGGCGGCGGAGCGGTGGAAGGTGTAATGGCGCGGTGGAGAAATTGTCAATAAAAACAATGACTTGCGTAAATCAACGTTGACTTGAATTCGATTTAAATCAACGAGTTAGCGTTGTAGTTGCGGGGTTTGCCTGTTTTGTTATTTGCGCGGGTTGGATGGGTTCATCATCCTGGTGGCTTGAGTGAACGGGGGAAATTCAGTGTGCGGAGATTACTGATTACGGTGGGTCGCCCATGTTGTCCGGCATTTTTGTGGTCTAAAACAAGTTAGGCATCACGAGGGGTCCCATGCGCGCACTCGTTGCTCTTCTTTTTGCTTCGGTCTGTTTCACAATCGTTGCACGTGCCGCTGCCAATACTCCGGTCAACGCGGCAGATCCTGAGATCCGATTCGCAGAGAAGGCGGTCGTCGATGCTCTGAACTTCCGCCAGGGTGAGCTTGCGAGCCTTGTGGACTCTAAGCCGTTCTTCACTGAGTCCGGTTGGGCGGACTTCATGAAGCGCCTGACCGGTTTTGTAGATCCTCAGGGCGCGCCGACATTCACTTCAACCTTCACGCCTTCAGGCCTTCCTCTTGCCACGAAGCAAGACAAGGCTCGCCTCATCATTACCGTGCCGGGCGTTCTGAAGCACGAGAGTCGTAACCCCCAAGGAAGCGCCTCCACAACGTCCTATCGGGCGGAGATCGACGTCCGCGTTTCGCCTAGTCCTTTCAAGATCGAGATGCTTATTCAAAGAACTTGCGGGGGCGCAACCACAAAGGCATCTTGCCGGTGAGCGCGAGTGATGCCTAACCCCTCGCTCAACCAGACCCGCTTCGGAACTTGCCTCCGCAGGCCGGTTGGCTCTAGCGTTAGACCTCAGCAATGGCCGTAATTGGATCAACTGAGACCGTACTCGAGGGGCGGTGGGTCAGTGCCGCTGGCACCGTTCAGGCGGACGAGGTGACTTTACGGATTCAACAATTACTAGACGATTACTTGGAATATCGAGGGTCTCGCGATGGGGGATGGACCAAGCTATACCGTGACCCCGAGGACGGGCGATACTGGGAACTCTCATACCCAATGAGTGAAATGCACGGTGGTGGACCGCCGCGCTTGGAAGCCATAGCGTTGATCGAGGTGCGCGAAAAATATGGACAAGCTGAGCTTTAACTGCGCGATCGAAAATGACGCTCTGCGAGCGTCTCGCGCTCGCGCATTTAACCCTGGACGGTAGAACTCATGCTCTGGCTGAAGTCGCGTACCGGTCGAGTTTTGGAAGGGGCGGCGTGGATGTTCGATGCCGCAATCGGTTTTGGTCTTATCTCAGGTGCCGTAGTGGCGTTAGCGTTCGGCAAGTTCCTGCTTGGTGGCGTACTGGCCGCGTTTGCAATCGGGGTATACCTCCGATTTAAGCGGAAGAGGTAGTGCAGACAAACAAGAACAACTGAAGTCGTGACGGTTATTAACCCAATGAGTTCTAGCTCTACGTGGAATGAACGGACGGACAAAAGCGGCCCCTTGGGTACCACGACGTTGAAAAAAACACCGCAACCCCCTCCATGCTCCGCATCCTGATCGTTGTCGTCATCGCCGTCATCGCCTTCGCCGCCTGGAACAAGAAACGTCCGGGTGATCCCGCAATGCTGGACATATCCGCGCATCGCCCCCTGAAAACCTACAACCTGACCGAAGTCGATGCCGGCTATTCCGAAGCCGTGCTGCATGGCTGGCGCGTGCTGGTCAGCAAGCAGTTGTTGGCGCAGGACGGCGCGCTTGCGCAGCAGGTGCTGAACCTGCTCGATGCCCAGCTCGATACCATCCAGTCCAAAGTGCCATTGAAGGCGGTGCAGGCGCTGCAGGCGGCGCCGATCTGGCTGGAACTGCAAACGCAGGGGCTGCGCGGCGCGCAATATCACTGGTCCGCTGACTGGCTGAGCAATAACGGTTACGACCCGCGCAAGGCGCGGGCGGTGGAAATCAGCAGTGCCCGGGATTATCTGGAGTGGTCGCAGGTGCAGCCCTCGATCATCCTGCACGAATTGGCGCACGCCTATCATGACCGGGTGCTGGGCAAGGATCATCCGGAGTTGATCGCTGCCTTCAACGCGGCCGTGAATCGCGGCTTGTATGAATCAGTGGCCAGCGCGCAGGGGCCGGTGGGGCGGGCTTACGGGCTGAACAACTATCTGGAGTTTTTTGCGGAACTGAGCGAGGCCTACTTTGTGCGCAACGATTTTTTCCCGTTCACGCGTGAAGAGTTGCGCCAGTATGACGCCGTGGGCTATGCAATGATCGAGAGCGTGTGGAATCAATGAACCGTTGGCATGGGGTGCGTAACGGCGTTTGTGGCTGAGTCACCGGATTGACGTTCCCCGATAGGCGCCATCGGTCTTACGTATAATTCCTGCAGACGCAGACGTGACACGGAGCCCCACTTGAGCCGCTTGCTTGACCAGATTCGCGACGCAGCGCTGAAACGGCTCGGCAAGGCGGCGCCCGTCGCCGACGCCCCGTCTGCTGCGACACCGGGTGCTGACGCCGGAAGCAGCCAGAGCTCCTCCAGTCTTCTGGTCCAGGCCATGCAGCGCAGTGCCCGCACCGGCGCTGATGCGGCCGGGGCCGACAGCATTTCGACGCAGATCCAGGATGAATTGCGGTCGTCGGCGCTGACCGGTGCGCGCGCAGAAGCCAACCGGGAGGCGGCGCAGGTAGCGGTGGCCGACACGGAGGCTGACCGGACGCTGCGGATTGCCGCGGAGAAGCGTGCACAGGCGGATGCCCAGGCCGCTGCGGCTGCCCGGCTGCGACTCACTGAAGAGCAGCACGCCGCGGGTGCCCTGCAGGAGCGTATGGCTGCGGAGACTGCTGCTGTGCAGGCAGCAGAAGCGCGAGTGGCTGCGGAACAGGCTGCTGAGCAGGCGGCGCGGGCCAAGGCGGCCGAGCTTGAGCGATTGACCCGGCTGGAGCAGGAGCGCGAACAGATTGAGATAGCGGCCGAGGCGGCGGCCCGTGATCGTGCCCGGGCGGATGCGGAAGTCGAGGCGAGGGCGCGAACGCTGGAACGCCAGCAGCTCAAGGCGGCAAATGCAGCGCGGCAGCGTGCTGAATCGGAACGCATTGCGCTGCAACGGCAAAAGGGCAGGGCTGAGGCTGAAGCCACCAGATTCCCGGCCTCGCAACCAGATGCGGTTACTGCTCATTCCGCTGCGCAGACCGTGGCCGATGAAGGGGCCGGGCCCCTTGCGCCGGCGCCGCTATCGCCTGCAACCCGTCACCCTCTGCCGCGCTTGGCGGTGGCCGCAATGGCCGCGGCTGCGGTGTTCGGACTGGGTTACTGGACCGGATTGCCTGATCCGGGAGTGCCCGCGAATGTGCATGAGGCGAATGCCGGGCGGCCGTCAGTGCTGGCCTTGCAGCTTGATCGTGATGTCGATGCGCTGTCGCGGCGCCTCGGTTCCGGTCCGGATCGCGCCAGCAAAAAATAAGCGTTTATCGGCAATGCCCGAGTGCTGCCTGCTCGATAGGAACGCGGCCGTCGCCGATGCTTTAGCGGATGGGGTGAGGCAGTTGCGCGCGCAGGCTGCGCACCACCAGTTCGAGTCCGCGGATGCGTTCCAGCAATGACACCGTCAGCGCGACACCCTGCCATTCGAGTTCGAAGTGGGTCCGCAGGCGATAGGCCATACGTACGGCGATCAGGCATTCGCCGCTGAACACCCGAGCCGCGGCATCGGGGTTGACGGGTTTTACTACGCCGTATTCCACCAATTCGTTTAATTCCGCTTCGGTCAATCCGGACAGGTCGGCAAGCTCCGTCAGCGAGAAGGCTTGATCGTCGATCAGCCATGTGGCTGAGGTCATTTCAGTGTTCATGTGTGGTCTCCGTTTGCGCCAGCGCGCGGGGATTGAATGTCGAGATGTCGGCCAACTGCTGGAACAGCGCGAGTTCCAGTTCATTCGGTGCCGATGGCACTGCGATTTGCACGATGGCATACAGGTTTCCGGCCTTGTCGCCGGGCAAGGGCAAGCCGCGACCGGACAAGCGCAGATGCCGTCCGCCCTGGGTGTTGGGTGGTACTTTGAGGCGCACCGCGCCGGTGAGGGTGGGCACATCAATGCTGGCGCCAAGCACGGCTTCCCACGGCGTCAGTTGCAGATCGAGATAGAGGTCATGGCCGCTGACCCGGAACAGGGGATGCGGCTGCAATTTGACATGAACGTAGAGGTCACCGTCGCGTCCGCCATTGATGCCCTTGCCGCCACGACCGCTGAGCCGCAGGCGTTGCCCGTCAGTGGCGCCTTTGGGGACGCGGACCTTGAAGGTGCGCGGCACGCGATGCATGTGGCCCTGCGCATCGGCTTCGGGCATGGTCAGATTCAGTTCGACTTCGGTGCCGCTGCCGGCCTGTTCCAGTGAGATCTGCGTGGTGACGTCGTAGTCCTGTCCGGGCATGCGGATATTCCGGCCACGGGACATGCCGGCGAACAGGTCGGCAAGATCAGCATCGTCAAACGAGAACGGTGATCCGCCATGCTGCTGTCCCCAGTCCGGTGGCGGCTGGAAGTCCTGTCCCGGGCGGTGGCTGCCCAGTTGATCGTAGGCGGCGCGTTTTTCGGGGTTCTTCAGTGTTTCGTAGGCTTCCGCGACGGCTTTGAATTTTTCTTCGCCTTGCGGATCTTTGGATACGTCCGGATGGTATTTGTGCGCGAGTTTGCGATAGGCCTTCTTGACAGCATCGGTGGTCGCATCGCGGGCGATGCCGAGGGTGTCGTAATAGTCCTTGTATTTCACGGTTGTTTTTTCGTTGTTTTGGATGAATCGTCAATCCCCTAAGTTACCCGAGCGTTTCCGATTGATGTGTGTGGCAGCGTACATACTTGCTGCGCCGGCCTCTCCATACTCCAGCGGTAATCAACAATCCTGGAGAAACCTGATATGAATAAATTACTTATGGCGTCAGCGGTTGCTGCCGCTCTTGTGGCCGGTCAGGCATCCGCGCAGATGATGTCTTCTCCGAAGATGTCATCTCCGCAGTGGTATGTGGGTGCCGGCGCCGGATCGGTCAAGAACGATAACCGTGAAGATTCGTGGAAGCTCTACGCGGGCTACCAGTTTGATCGTACCTGGGGCGCCGAAGTGGCCTACAACGACCTCGGGCAATATCGCGGTGGCGACATCGAATCGTGGTCGCTGGCGGGAACCGGCACGATCCCGCTGAATGAAAGCTGGGCGTTAATGGCGAAACTGGGTGCGACTTCCAACCGCTCCGATTTTGCAGGCGGCGGCAATCACACGGCGCTGCTGGCCGGCGTGGGTGTCAGCTACAGCTTCACCAAAAACGTCGGTGTGCGTCTGGAATATGAAGATTTCGGCAAGTTGGCGGACAGCGGTAACGACTCCCGCGGCAAGAATGTAGCGCTCAGCGTCAAATTTGGGTTCTGAGACCAATCAGGTATAAAAAAACCGGGCAGGAGCCCGGTTTTTCTTTGGGTTCGGCGGTCACATTACTTTCGGATCTGAGATTTCTAAAGGCGATCGTCCATCCGGCGCAGGCGATCCGCGATGACGCGCATCATTTGCAACGCAAAATTCGGTGTTTGTTGCACCAGGAATTTGAAGCGTTTTTCGTTGATTTCGACGAGCCGGCAGGCGGTTTTCGCGATGGCGGTGGCGCTGCGCGGCACGTTGTCCAGCAGGGCCATCTCACCCAGCACACCACCGGGTCCGAGGTGCTCCACCAGTTTGCCTTTGACCAGAAGGTCGACTTCGCCTTCGACCACAACGTACATGGCGCTGCCGGCATCACCTTCGTTGAAAATGGACTGACCCGCCGCAATGGCGATGGTGTCTGTTTCGTTACGGAAAATCTCGATTGTGACCAATTGGCTTCCCCATGCGCCGGACGGCGTGCAAATATGAAGAAGCTATAACACTAACGTGACACTTTCATGACGGCTGCCGCCCTGTTGTGCTTCAGAGCTTGATGGCGGCGTCGGTCTTGATGGAGTTGATGATGGCTTCGAAGGAGGCGATGGTGTTGACCATCTCGTCGGTGGTGATCGGGTAGGGCGCAACGCCGGCCACGGCATCAGCGAAGGCGTCAATCTCGGCCAGTATCGAATCGATTTTCGGGAAATCCTTCACTTCGGTCTTGCCGCCCTTCAGCCGGATGATGGTGCGCGTTTCGTCCAGCGCTTCAACCGAACCTGCATCACCGAAAACATGGATGCGGAAATACAGCGGCGACGCGCGTACGGCGCCGAGGAAGCCGCTGATGTTGTTTTTGAATTTGAATAATACGGAAACGGTGTCGCGGGGATCGGCGCCCTCTCGGTGGGCGATGAACTGGGCGGTAATCTTCGCGGCCGGCCCGGCGATGTTGGCAAAAGCATCGAGGATGTGGATGCCGGTGCCGGTCATGCCAGCCCCCGGGGTCTCTGACGGCAGGTCGCGCCAGGGGGCGAAGAACTTGCTGGAATGTTCGTTGGAGTAGTGGCCTTCGACATGCATGATGCGGCCCAGTGCGCCGCTGGCGACAACGCGACGCATTTCAACGGTGGAGGGCCAGAAGCGTTTGTTCTGGCCGACGCCGATCGGTACACCGGCTGCTTTGCAGGCGTCTACGGCGCGTTGCGCATCGGCACGGGTCAGGGACAGCGGCTTTTCGCAGAACACGGCTTTGCCGGCGCGGGCGACCTGCACGACCTGATCCGCGTGTAGCGAGTGGGGCGTGGCGAGCACGACAGCCTGCACCTCGGGGTCCGCCAATGCTTCTTCCAGCGTAGCCGACAGCCGGAAGCCTTTGGTTTTGGCGTAGTCGCGGGTGGCGTCGAGTTCCTGGGTGACGCCGTGGACGAATTGCAGTTTTGTGCTTTTGCCCTGCACGGCGTCGGCGATGTTTTTGCCCCACCAGCCGAGTCCGACGATTGCTGCTTTGATCATTACGAGTGTTCCGTCAATTGCGTTGGTCTATGAATCAGGCTGGATCAATGGGTGCGGTCGAAATGTAGCGGCCGCGGTGGTAACCCAGCGCATCACGATCGGCGTGGCTGTAGTGCAGCACATGGCCGATGAAAATGACGTGGTCGCCGGAATAGTGCCGCGCTTCGGTGCGGCATTCAAAATGCGCCGAAGTGCCGGCCAGCAGCGGCATGCCGTTGGCGCTGTCGGTGCAGGCAACACCTTCGAATTTGTTGAGGATCGGTTTCGAGAAACGCTGCGACAGCGCGATCTGGTCGCGCGCCAGCACATTGATCGCGAAATGCGTGGCCTGCAGGAAGTTCGGCAGATTGGGCGAGCGCAACGACAGGCTCCACAACACCAGCGGCGGAGACAGCGACACTGAACTGAAGGAGTTGGCCGTCAGTCCGATCGGCTCGCCCGCGCTGGTGCGCGTGGTGACGATGGTGACGCCGGTGGCGAACTGGCCCAGGGCGGTTCGGAAGTCGCGCGCATCAAATTCCGGCGCGTCCGGGGTATTGGATTCGGCGGCCATGGCTTAAAGAGTAGGCAGGTCAGCGGCAATGCCGAGCAATGATTTGCCCGCCATGGTCGTCGCGATATCCCAGGTCAGCGCGTAGTGGCTGTTGGCGGCGTGGATGTCGCGGAAGCAGCGTTGTATAACCTGTTGATTATAAAGGAATTCACCGCCGCCTGCGCCAAACAGCAGATCGACGCCTTCGGTGCACAGATGCGCGGCATAGGCACCGTCGCGACGCAAACGGATTTTGTAATCGCGCACCGGCAGCTCGTGTTTTGCAGCCATCGCCATGACTTCGCGACAGTTGCCGACGAGGATGCGTTCGGCGGCGGCAATCGCAGCGGCTGCGTGACCGAGGCGTGCCTGCGTGGTCGCGTAATCGGCGAGCAGTGTTGTTGAATAAGCTGTGATGCGATGACGGATGTCTTCGGTGAAGACTTCGATTGCACCTTGCGCGATGCCCAAAGCCGCACCGGCAACCACATAAGGGAACATGTCGAACACCGGTAACCGGTACAGCGGTGCCTGTTCCCCCCCCATCGCGACGCCGCCTTTCATCTGCTCGACGGTCAGTGCACGGTGCGCAGGTACAAAAACCTCTTTGACTTCGACATCCTTGCTTCCGGTGCCGCGCAGTCCGGCGACATGCCAGGTGTCGATGATCTTGTAATCGGATTTGGGTACCAGAAACACATGGTACTCGGGCATTTCACCTTCGGCGCTGGCGACGATGCCGCCGAGCATGCACCAGTCACAGGCATCGATGCCGCTGGAAAACTTCCAGTGACCGGACAGGCGGTAGCCGTGACCATCGCGCTCGGCGTGGCCGGCAGGGAACATCAGCGCTGATCCGATCAGTGCATCCGCGTTCTGGCCCCAGATTTCATTCTGCGCATCACGCGGCCACAGCGCCAGCATCCAGTGATGATTGGCTAGGTTGGCCAGCACCCATGCCGTCGAACCGCAACCGCGACCGATGATCGCCGTCAGTTCAACAATGGCTTCGTACGACAGCTCGCTGCCGCCGACACGTTTGGGCTGCAGCATGCGGAAGAGGCCGCTGGCGTGCAGATCGTTGATGGTGTCGTCAGGAATGCGCCGCAACTCCTCGGCACGCGGCGCGCGCTCCCGCAGAACCTGTACCAGTGCATGGGCACGGGCGACGAGGTCGGCGTGGCTGGGCTGCGTGGCGGGTGTGGTCATGGAGCCAATCAGGATTCGACGTTGACGATGGCGTTGGAAGAAGCGGATTTGAAGATCGCTTCAAGGGCGGAAATATTGGCGATCATCTGCGACTGCGGAACCGGGTAGGGCGCGCGGCCCTCGGCGGCATCGGCAAAAGCTTCCAGATTGGCCAGCACGTTCGGGGCTGGTGCGTATTCCTTGCTCTCCCGGCTTTCCGGGCCGCCATTGGCGCCGCGGACCACTTTGGTGAAGGTCCAACCGGTCGGTTTTTCGGGGTGTGTCTTGTCACGCACCTCAACCCAGCCCTTGCTGCCGTAGACGGCAAAGCGGCCATCGAAGGGTGTGGCGAGAATGGCGCTGATCAGGGCATGACCGCCGTTTTTGAATGTCACCATGATCGCCAGCGTATCGCCGTTGACCAACTGGCTGCCCAGTTGTTTGACGCTCGCCAGTACGCGTTCGGCTTCGCCGAAGACGCCCACTGAAAGATCGAGCAGGTGAATGCCGGTGGCGGTCATCGGGCCGGCCGGTGCTTCCTTGCCGGAGAGGCGCCAGTTGTCGGCAGCGAGAGTGAGGAACTTGTCCTGGCTGAAGTTGGCTTCGACTTGCAGCGGGGTGCCGATTTCACCGGACTTCACCACCTTCATCAGATCGATGATCGGCGGCTCGAAGCGGCGTTCGTGGCCGACGGCCAGTGCCACCTTGTTGTCATTGACGGCCTTGATCGCGCGCAATACATCGGCGCGAGTCATCGACAGCGGTTTTTCGCAGAAAACATGCTTGCCGGCATTCGCGGCAGCGACGATCTGGTCGGTGTGCTGGGTGTGCGGCGTGCACAGCACTACGGCCTGGATCGACGGATCCTTCAGCACGGCGTTGAAATCGGTGACGACGTTCACGTTGTGCTGCTTGGCGAAATCGGCGATGGATGCCGGATTGACTTCAACGACCGTATTGACGGTGATTTTCTTGCTGGTCTTGAGCAGCGGGACAATGATCTTGCCCCACCAGCCCATACCGACGACTGCGACATTCAGCACTGCGTGCTCCTTGCTGTTACGTGTTGATTTACGATTTGCCGAGGGCGGCGTTGACCTTGGGCATCACCTGCTCGGCCAGCAACTGCATCGAGCGTTTGGCGAGCGCCGGATCGATCCAGTCGTGCATGGCATAAACCAGCGTGCCGAAGTCACCGACCTGTTCGCGGAAGGCGAGGATCTGGTCCACCACGCTGTCGACCGTGCCGGCACTGACCAGTTTGTCGAGGACGTATTCCGTCGTGATCAGCGAGTCGGGCATGCTCTGGTCGGCTTTGAACAGATTGCCTCGATTGCCGAAGCCGACGAGTTTGCGTACCAGTTGCTTGAAATAGAAATGGTAGGGACCTTCCGCCGACTTGCCGTAGCGCTGGGCGGTGGCTTCGTCGTCGGCGACAAAAATGCTTTTTGCGACGCGCCAGTCAGCCGTGTCGGCGACCTGACCGATGTTTTTCTTGCCCTCGACGTAGTTGGGCCAGTGCGTCTTGACCCACTCCGGCAGCAGGAAGTTGGCGGAGATCGGCAGCCAGCCGCGCTCGGCCATTGCGATCACGCCTTTGGAGTAGGGCGCGACGACGGTACCGACGATGGGCGGGTGCGGTTTCTGATAAGGCTTGAGGATGATGCCCTGGCCGATTTCGGGAATCGCGGTTTTCTCGGTGGAGACTTCCCAGAACTGCCCCTTGAGGTTGTACGGCGGCTCGGATTCCCAGATCTTCAGCACCATGTTGATGCCTTCGATGAACATCGCCGTGCG
>CAMAYE010000087.1 GCA_945862135.1 Bordetella parapertussis | reverse complement strand
CAGGTCCGCGCCGCGCACCACATCGGTAATGCCCTGTGCGGCATCGTCCACCACCACCGCCAGCTGGTAAGCGAAATAACCGTCGGCACGTTTCACCACAAAATCGCCGACCTGGCGCTCGAGGCTGTGCACGATCTTGCCCTGGATGACGTCCTTGAGTTCGATACGGGTGTTGTCGGTTATCACGCGGTCGGCACGTGCGGCACGGCCGGCGAGCAGGCCTTTGCGGCAGGTGCCGGGGTAAATCGGGCCGTCCAGCCCGCCAACCGCTGAATCGGCGATTTCGCGGCGGCTGCAGGCACAGGGATAGATCAGTTTGCGTTTTTTCAGGATCTTCAGCGCAGCCTCGTAAGCGGCGCTGCGCGTGCTTTGATAGACCACGGTCTCATCCCAGGCCATGCCCAGCTTTTCCAGGGAACGCAGGATGACGTCGGCCGCGCCGGGCACAGTTCTCGACAGGTCCAGGTCATCCATGCGTACGAGCCAGACGCCGCCATGGGCTTTGGCGTCGAGATAACTGCCGACTGCAGCGACCAGTGAACCAAAGTGCAACGGACCGGTGGGAGACGGGGCAAAACGACCGCGGTAAATACGCTTCATGACATAAGTGTAACGCCAATGCAGGCGCTAAAATGGCTGTTCTTCAAAAGACCACATTCCGGGAGCATAACTGATGAAAGTCAAAGCCGCCGTCGCGCACAAGGCCGGCGCACCGCTGGCCATCGAAACCGTCGATCTGGACGGGCCGCGCGCAGGCGAAGTACTGGTCGAAATCAAGGCCACGGGCATCTGCCATACCGATGAATTCACGCGCTCGGGCGCCGATCCCGAAGGGCTGTTCCCGGCGATTCTCGGCCATGAGGGCGCGGGCGTGGTGGTCGATATCGGGCCGGGCGTGACCAGCCTGAAAAAGGGCGACCATGTCATTCCCCTTTATACGCCGGAATGCCGCCAGTGCGAATACTGCCTCAGCGGCAAGACCAATCTGTGCCAGGCGATCCGCACCACGCAGGGCCAGGGCGTGATGCCCGACGGCAGCAGCCGCTTCTCGGTCGGCGGCGAGCGGGTGTTTCATTACATGGGCACCTCGACCTTTGCCAATTACACCGTGGTACCGGAAATCGCGCTGGCTAAAATCCGCGAGGACGCGCCGTTCGACAAGGTTTGTTATATCGGCTGTGGCGTCACCACCGGCATCGGCGCGGTGATCAATACCGCCAAGGTCGAGCCGGGTGCCAACGTCGTGGTGTTCGGCCTCGGCGGCATCGGCCTCAATGTGATCCAGGGCGCGCGACTCGCTGGCGCCAACATGATCGTCGGCGTTGATCTGAATGACTCGCGCAAACCGCTTGCCGAAAAATTCGGTATGACCCACTTTGTCAATCCGAAGGAAGTCGGCGGCGACCTCGTCCCCTATCTGGTCAATCTGACCAAGGGCGGCGCCGACTACAGCTTTGAATGCATCGGCAATGTCGATGTGATGCGCCAGGCGCTGGAGTGCTGCCACAAGGGTTGGGGAGTCTCAGTGATCATTGGTGTTGCCGGTGCAGGCCAGGAAATCAAGACCCGGCCATTCCAGCTGGTGACCGGCCGCGTGTGGAAAGGCACGGCTTTCGGGGGGGCGAAGGGCCGGCGTGATGTGCCGAAGATTGTTGACTGGTATATGGACGGCAAGATCAATATCGACGATCTGATCACCCACAAGCTGAAGCTGGATGACATCAACAAGGGGTTTGACTTGATGCATTCCGGAGAATCGATCCGCAGTGTGGTGGTGTTCTGACTGAAGCTGCCGACATGACTGCTGCCGCGTTTTCCTTCGACAATTCCTACGCCCGCGATCTCGAGGGGCTGTATGTGCAATGGCAAGCCGCGGTAGTTGCGGAGCCCCGGCTGATCAAGCTCAATCACGCACTGGCCGAAGAGTTGGGGTTGAATGCAAAGTTGTTGGATACGCCGGGAGGCGCTTTGGTTTTTTCCGGAAACCAGGTACCGGCGGGTGCGAAAACGATTGCCCAGGCCTACGCCGGCCATCAGTTCGGCGGATTTTCGCCGCAACTTGGTGATGGTCGCGCGTTGTTGCTCGGCGAGGTCATCGACAAACACGGCAAACGCCGCGACATCGCCTTCAAGGGTTCCGGTCGCACGCCGTTTTCGCGTGGCGGCGACGGCAAAGCGGCGCTGGGTCCAGTGCTGCGGGAATACATCATCGGCGAAGCCATGCACGCGCTGGGCATCCCGACTACGCGGGCGCTGGCAGCTGTGACCACTGGTGAAATGGTGCGCCGCGAACGTAATTTGCCCGGTGCCGTGTTGACGCGCGTCGCGTCCAGTCACATTCGCGTCGGCACTTTTCAGTTTGTCACCGCGCGCGGCGATGACGCGACTCTGCTCAAGCTTGCTGATTATGTGATTGCACGGCATTACCCTGAACTCAAAGGCCAATCTGATCCTTACCTCGGCCTGCTCCGCGCTGTGTGTGAGCGTCAGGCCGAACTGATCGCGCGCTGGATGAACGTCGGATTCATCCACGGTGTGATGAACACCGACAACCTGACGCTGTCCGGCGAGACCATCGACTACGGTCCCTGTGCGTTCATGGATCACTACAACCCGGCGACGGTGTTCAGTTCTATCGACGAACAGGGCCGTTATGCCTATGCCAACCAGCCGCCGATTGCCAACTGGAATCTGGCACGTCTGGCCGAGGCGCTGTTGCCCTTGCTGGCGGCTGAACAGAATGACGATCAGGATCGCGCGGTACAGAAGGCGATGGAAATTCTCGAGGTCTTCCAGGAACGTTACGAACACTACTGGCTGCGCGGCATGCGTCTCAAATTGGGGCTGACCCGCGATGAGGCGGAGGATCTTGCGCTTGCGCAGGATTTCCTGAAAAGCATGGAGGGGCAGGGTGTGGATTTCACCAAGGCCTTCCGCTGTCTTGCCGATGCGGCAGAAGCTTCTGATGCCTCTCGCCAAGGCTGGCTGCGCAAGCTGTATGCCGATGATGCTGCATTAAACGACTGGTTGCCGCGGTGGCGTGCGCGAATCAACGGCGAAGGGGTTGCACCGTTGCACCGTGCGCAGGCGATGCGTGCGGTGAACCCGGTTTATATTCCGCGCAACCATCGTGTTGAAGAAGCGCTGGCGGCGGCGGTGGATCTTGGTGACTACGCCCCCTTCGAAAAACTGCTGACGGTGTTGCAACAGCCGTTTGAGGAAAAGTTCGAATTTGTGGCTTACGCAGAGCCTGCGCTGGCTG
The DNA here is from genome assembly GCA_945862135.1 of Bordetella parapertussis. Classification (GTDB taxonomy): domain Bacteria; phylum Pseudomonadota; class Gammaproteobacteria; order Burkholderiales; family SG8-41. The sequence continues at coordinate 9,951 of CAMAYE010000087.1, read as the reverse complement.
AGGAATCGGCCGGCTACCAGACCTTCTGCGGTACCTGAACGTTAAAAGCCGGCCCGTATTCAGGGGGCGGGTTTTGGCGCGGCGAACGGTTCGACATTCTCCGGCACGGTCAGCGTGCGGAAGCTGAACACATCGGGATCATCGGCGTCGACGGTGACTATCGCCCCGTGAATCTCCCGGTCACCGAAAACCATCAGCCGCGTTGCGTTGTAGATCAGTTGCCGATTCTGGTACAGCGGCTTGTCGACGATGAAGCGGTGTTTGTCGCCATGGATCAGCAATACCGGTTTGCAGAAGCGGATGATGCGATCCTTGAGCAGGCGGACAGTATCGGTGAATCCGGAGCGCTGGTCTTCGCGCCCGTCGAGTTCCCACCACGCATCAGCATGCAGCACAACGACCACGGCGGGCGCTTTCGCCGACTCGGCTCGGTCGAAAGTTGTATTGATCCAGGCCAGATTGGCTGCATTGCGTTCCGTGTATTCGTTTAACGCCGCCTGATTGCGCTGCAGGTTGTTGTTGCTGCCGACCACATGTACGGTGGCGAAATGCACGCCGCCGCGCTGCCAGTGCGCGTTTTCCACGAATTTCGTGAAACGGGAGTCAGCACTTTGCCTTTTCAGCGGGATGGGTTTGCGGCCAAGGCTGTTATTGTCGGGATAAAAGACGCTGCGCAAGTGCTGCAGGCGTTCAATGGGGTCGGAGGCTGACCGGTCAGCGGGGCCGATCCGATGGCAGTCCGTCCACTCGTTGTCACCCGGGGTATAAATCAGCGGCGCTTCAAAACGGTCGAACAGGCCGCGCATGCGCCGGTACACGTCGTCATCACAAAATGAAAGGCCGTTCTTGAAATCGCCGACATGGACCGTGAATGCGGGTGCGGCGGCGTTGATCCTGGCGATCAGCCGCTCGAAATGCGGGAAATTGGGCTCGCGGTAGGGCATGTCGCCGAGCGCGGCAAAGCTGAACCGCTCTGCGGCGATGGCGGTGTGGTTTATCGCGGCAAGCAGCAGCGCAGCTGCGCACGCACGAAAAAGGAAGGTGCTGAATCTCATGGACGTTTTCCTGGGTGCCGACGCGGTTGTTTCTGGAGCGCGACGAGTTTATCGCGGTCGCTGAGCGTTCTCGAATTCGGTGATTGCTTTGGCCAGGTCGCGGAATTCTTCGCAGCCCGAGCGACAGATCCGGGCCAGTTCGTTCAGGTGACTGCGCGCCTTCGTCGCATCGCCGCGCATCAGCCAGGCTTCGCCGATGTATTCATGGGCACCACGATGTTCCGGATCGAGATCCAGTGCGCGCTGATAGTGCGTGAAGGCGCGCTCGAGGTGGCCGTTTTGGCGATTGGCGTAGCCCAGCAGGTTGTGCACATCGGCGCTGCGCGGATGTTTTTTTGCTGCGCTTTCGAGGCGGCTGATCGCTTCCGGCCAGTTTTCCGCCTTCACAGCTTTGACCCCGTTGTTGAAATCGTCATCGTGTACGGGGGCTGCTTCTGCGGGTTCATTAAAAGCGGCGTGTGCAGGCATTGGCGGTGCGGCTGCCAGCGCCAGCAGGATCAGGAGTGTTGAACGCACGATCGTTCTGAATCAAGCGAAAAAAGGGTTTGATGCGGGGCGTGCAGTGCGGAATTTACGTAACTATATGAATTATATAATTAATTTATGCGGCATCAGCATGTAGACGGACAACTTTTCCGGATTCTTCCAGCGCCGCATCCACTTCCGGCTCCCAGCGTACCAGTTCCATCCTGCCGTCCATGTGTTCGACGACCGCGGTGCAGCTGTCCACCCAGTCGCCGCAGTTGATGTAGGTGATGTTCTCGATTTTTCGCAGGGCGGCAGTGTGAATGTGGCCGCAGATCACGCCGTCAAGCCCGCGTTGTGCGGCGGTACGCGCTACTGCGGTTTCGAAATCGCTGATGAAGCTGACCGCCTGCAGCACGTTGCGCTTGGCATAGTCGGCCAGCGACCAGTGGCCGCTCACGCCAATTTTTCTGCGCAACCATGACAGCATGCGGTTGAGGTGGATGAGGAATGTGTATGAAACGTCGCCGAGTACGGAAATCCAGCGGTGCAGCGCAGTCACCTGATCATATTCGTCGCCATGCAATATCAGGAATTTCTTGCCGTCTGCGGTGGTGTGTACATGTTCACGCAACAGCAGCACATCACCAAAATTCGAGTCGACGTGTTCGCGCAGCAGTTCATCGTGGTTGCCGGGGATCAGATAAACCTTGGTGTCGTGACGTGCCTTCTTGAGTATTTTCTGCACCACCGTGTTGTGTGAGGCCGGCCAGTGCACGGAACGGTTCATCGCCCAGAAGTCGATGATGTCACCCACCAGGAACAGGTTTTCGCAATCGAAGTCCTTCAGAAATGCCAGCAGGTGTTCAGCCTGACAGGCCCGGGTGCCAAGATGGATGTCGGACAGGAAAAGTGTGCGGACGCTGTTCATTGGAGTGTTCCTGTCGGCAGGTGTTTGCGGCCCATGTAGATGTAATACGGCACGCGCAGTCCGGGCAGATAGGGCAGCGCGGCGTTGGATTCCCTTAGGGTTATCGTTTCGGTGAGCGACTGCATGACTTCGACATGTTCGCGATCAAGGTAAACGCCGTCGTGGGCAAACCAGCGTTTCCAGAATTCGCAGGAGCAGCGATCGGCGAGGCAGTTGCCTCGGGGCAGTTCAAAATCGACGACACCGAGGATGCCGCCGGGTTTGAGCATGGCAACGGCGTTGTCAAGCGCCGGTCGCCATTCCTGCATCATGGTCAGCGAGTAGGACATATACACACAGTCCGCAGGCCGCGGCGGCCGATAATGCGTGGCATCAGCTTCAATGACGCGGATCCTCGGCTCATGCGCCCAGCGTCTGCGAGCCTGTTCCAGGAGCGCGGGACACAGGTCAACCAGTTCAACGGCTTCGAAGCGCGCCAGATTTGCGCCGAAATGGCGGGCGTTGTTACCGGTGCCTGCGCCAAGCTCGACAATCAGCGCGCCGTCCTGCGGCGCCAGTAGTTCGATCAGCTCGGATCGTCCATGCAGCATGCGTTCGCGGAAAGCGTCATAGGATTCCGCCTGAGGGCGGTAAAATCGCTCCAGACGATCGGCGTGATTATTGCCCCCGGGCGCGCCGCGGGCGAGTCGCCACAGGGTTTTGAAATCGGACGGGATGGATGTTTTCATGCACTTCCCTTCAGGGACGAACGTCAGCGATGTGAAATCCGGCGTAGGTGTGTACCCGATCCTCCCGCGACAGGCGGGTGGCGAGTTCCGGGTGAAAAATCAGCAGTTCCCGCAGACTGCGGCTGCGGCCCGGGCCCGGCACCGTGAGCGTATCGAGGTAGGCAGGCTGGGCATGGGCACTGCGGAAAATGGCGCGCGCACCTGGTGCCGCGCATTCAAGCAGTGCGGCCCATTCTTCACGCAGCGCTTCCGGCCGGAACGAACCCAGCCAGTCCATGTGGTCCAACAGAACAAATTTTGATACACGGGGCCGTACGTTCTGCAACAACTCGGTGACAGTGCAGGTGTGGTGGGTGATGCGGTCGGCAAGGCCCATTTTCAGAGACAGAAAGTTGTCCGGTTTCAGGTATTCCGGGCAGCAGTCCCGGGTGTAGGCGCCGCGCACATAGACCCGCCAGAAATAATTGCTCCACAACGGCAGGCAGCGGAACACGTATTCGATGGCGTCGCGCACGAACCCCGGAACGCCCCCGGTATGCTGTTTGCGCACTTCTTCATGCTGGGGCGCCGGTACGCCGAGCATGCTCATGGTGATCTGCCGCGACAATGCCCAGTTCATGCTGGGGCCCCACATGCGCGGCGCAATCCGCGAATCATAGATGTCACGCTGCTGATCCAGCGATTGTGCATCCACCAGGTCATCCACCGCGGAGCGCAACTGCGGCTGCAGGTCGACGTAGTGGCGGAACAGCATGGCTACTCGGCCGGACAGGCTGTGAAAATAGAATGTATTACGCGGATTACGGCGGTTGAACCAATGCCCGGTCTGATCCCAGAACTGCTGCGCGAACGGCGACAGGTCCTGGCGCAGAATATCGCGGTACATTTCTTCAAATCGCGGATGACGGCCTTGGCCGAACAGGGCGAAAAAATCATCAAATTCGAGGCGTCGGATGCCCGCGAGTTTCAGTTCAAGCAACGCGGTCTGCCGCGGGTTGGCGTCTACGGCATGGATCCGCTGCGGCCCGGCCAGGGCGTAATCGAGCGCATTGCAGCCGGCGCTGGTGATCACCAGAATCGTATCGTTACCGCTGATGTTCAGAGCCTGGCGGTCCACCGCCGGGTCTTCCCAGCAGGTGTTATAAATCAGCGAGCGGGCGTAAAGCGTGTTGAACAAGTGTTCGTTCACGCGATTTGTGAGTGAATTGATCAAAGTATATGATTGTTTTCCGCTTTTCACGCCCTCAAGATTAAGCATACTTTGTTGCCGTCGTGTGACCTCAGGATTTCGATTTGGTGTCAGCGGTCGCCATCCGGTCCGCCCGTTGCAACGCAGAATCACTAAAATGCCGGTATGACCATCCCCTTGCTCACCGAACTGCCCTACTGCCCCGACAGCGCCACGCTGTTCGAAGCCGTGGCGGATCGGCCGTGGGCAGTGTTTCTCGACAGCGGCCTGCATTACCCGGGGCAGGCGCGTTACGACATCATCGCCGCCGAACCGCATGTGCGCCTGATCACGCGCGGCGGCCTGACCGAAGTGCATGGCGAGACCAGCGAACTCTCGCGTGCCGATCCCTTCGAACTGCTGCGTGATCATCTGGCGATTGATCCTTCGTGTCGCGGTGAGTTGCCATTCGCAGGAGGCGCGATTGGTTATTTCGGCTACGACCTCGCCCGGCGCATGGAGCGTCTGCCGGCTCGCGCGCGCGACAGCGAACGCATTCCGGACATGGCCGTCGGCATCTACGACTGGGCGGTGGTGGTGGATCACTCCGAGCAGCGTGCCTGGCTGGTCGGGCAGGGACGCGATCCGGATACCGATCGCAAATGGGACGGACTGGTGCGCTTGTTTACCGCGGAATCTGCGGAGCGGCAGCGCGCGCCGTTCAGCGTCACCTCGCCGGTAACTTCCAATTTCACGCCCAAGGGCTACGGCCACGCTTTTGACCATATCCTTGACTACATCCGTGCCGGCGACTGTTATCAGGTAAATCTGGCGCAGCGCTTCACCGCGCAGGCCAGCGGCGATCCCTGGCTGGCCTATCAGCGCCTGCGGCTGATCAATCCGGCGCCGTACTCGGCATACCTGAATACGCCCTACGCGCAGATCCTCTCGGCATCGCCGGAACGTTTCCTGCGCGTGACCAATGGTCAGGTGGAAACCAAGCCGATCAAGGGCACGCGGCCGCGCGCCGGTCATGCCAAGCTGGATGCTGAACGCATCGCCGAGCTGGTGGCAAGCGAGAAGGATCGTGCCGAGAACCTGATGATTGTTGATCTGCTGCGCAATGATCTGTCGAAGAACTGTGCGATCGGTTCGGTGAAAGTGCCGCGATTGTTTGAGGTGGAAAGTTTTGCAACGGTGCATCATTTGGTCAGCACAGTGACCGGTCGGCTGGCCGAAGGGCGCGACGCCATCGACCTGCTGCGCGGTGCCTTTCCCGGTGGTTCGATTACCGGTGCGCCGAAGACGCGCGCGATGCAGATCATCGAGGAACTGGAACCGCACCGTCGCGGCGTTTATTGCGGTGCGATCGGTTACATCGGTTACGACGGCGACATGGACAGCAATATCGCTATACGCACGCTGGTGCATTCGCGCGGCATCGTGCGTTTCTGGGCGGGCGGCGGCATCGTTGCCGACTCGCAGCGCGATGCTGAATACCAGGAAACCTTCGACAAGGCCGCGGCGCTGCTCAATTTGCTGCAGCAGAGCGCAGAAAGCGCCAGCGGCGGAACCTGAGATTGGCGATTCTGTGCCATCATCATGTTTCACAAACTGCGGAGTGCAATGATGGCTGTTCTGGAACTCACCCAACAGAATTTTGAAGCGACGGTCACCGGCAACAAGATGGTGATCATTGATTTCTGGGCGCCATGGTGTGGCCCCTGCAAGAATTTCGCGCCGGTGTTTGAGGCGGCTGCGGAAAAACATCCGGATGTGGTGTTCGCCAAAGTCAATTCCGACGACGAGCAGGCGCTGTCCGGACATTTCGGCATTCGCTCGATTCCGACCATCATGCTGTTCCGCGAAGAGATTGTTGTGTTCATGCAGTCGGGTGCGCTGCCGGCATCGGGACTGGAGAGTGTGCTGGCGCAGGCGAAAGCGCTGGACATGGATCAGGTTCGTCGCGATATCGCGGAGCGTGATCAGCAGTCACAGCAGCAACAGCAGTAAATTCAATAACAATATTAAAAACACCGGCGATGCGCGCGACGTGTCGCCGTCCATTCCTTGCTGTCTTGCGGGAGGTGTTTCATGAGCGCGCGCGGATTCTGGATTGATCATTTCCCAGGCAATTTTCTGTGGTCCAACGCCGCGCTCGCGTGCAAGGGCATGGCGCCTTATGGTGTCGTGGCGATGGACGAGATCGATCGCATCGCCGAGAAGCTGAAGACGCGCCAGACTGAACCCGAGGCGTGGCAGCAGGAATGGTGCGCGATGGCGGCGCAGGTCGAGAAAACCGCTGATGCCGAAGCGGCGCGCGGACATGAGCGTACTGCGGGCAATTTCTATCTGCGCGCCGGCAACTATTACTACACCGGCGAGCGTTTTATTCCTCCGGGTGAGGCCAAAGCCGCAGTGGGGCGCAAGGCTTACCGCTGCTTCCGCGAAGGTTTGACGCGCCGCCATTCCGAGATTGAGTTCGTTGAGGTGCCGTATGAAAACGCCACGCTGCCCGCGTTGTTCATGAAGGCGCCGGGTGTGTCTCTGCGCGCGCCTACCGTGGTCATTTTCAATGGCATGGATAACTGCAAGGAGATGAGCGTCATCTTCGCCGGGCTGGAATTCGCGAAACGCGGCATGCACACGCTTGCGATTGACGGGCCGGGGCAGGGCGAGACGCTGCGCTTCCGCGGCATCTATAGCCGTTATGACTACGAAGTGCCTGGCAGCGCGGCCTATGACTATGTTGCGCAGCGTGCAGATGTCGATCCGGCTCGTGTCGTGATCATGGGATACAGCTTTGGCGGATATTATTCGGCGCGCATCGCTGCATTCGAGAAACGTTATGCCGCGGGTGTGGCCATGACGGCGCTGCACTGGGATCTTGCCGGCTGGCAGCAGCGCATCAAGGAAAAAGCATTGGCCGAAGGCCATAAAGTCGCGCAGTCCAATTTCCAGTTTCAGTGGGTCGTGGGTGCGGCGGATGCCGACGGCGGTATTGAAGTGGCGAAACGCTTCCGGCTGCAGGAAGTCGCACATCAGATCACCATGCCCTTTCTCGTGACCCATGGCGCCAATGATCGCGTGGTGCCTTCGGAGAATGCGCAAAAGCTGTATGACGCCGTGGGTTCATCGCGGAAGACGCTGCGGGTGTTCACCGCCGAGGATGGCGGCGCCGAACACGCGCATGTCGATAACCGGCAGGTGGGTGTGGACTTCGTGGCGGACTGGATTGCCGATCACCTGCCGGGTTGATCGGCCATTTCAGCTCCAAAGGTGGTTGTCGGGCGTTTCCTTCTGACAGGGCGAGGATGAAGCGGTAAACTGATGTTTCCTGCTGTTGTCTTTATGTCGTTGCCCTCCGTCGATTCCCCATGAAACGCATTGCATACCTGATCCTCGCCGTTGCCCTGCTCGCCGGCGCCGGATTCACCTGGCAGTATTTTTCCAAGCCGCAAATTCCGCCTGCCGGAAAACCCGTCGCCGGGCCGGCACGTGCACTGCCGGTGAAGGCCGCTGCTGTCAGCCGTGGCACAGTGACCGATGGCGTCACTGCGGTGGGTACGCTGCTCGCCAATGAGTCGGTGATGATCCGCCCCGAGATCGACGGGCGCATTGAGGCTTTTCATTTTCAGGAAGGCCAGCTGGTGCGCAAGGGCGACAAGCTGGTGTCGCTGGATGCGTCAGAGGTGGCGGCGCAACTTACATCTGCGGTTGCCGCAGCCAATCTGAACCGCAGTAGGCTCAAACGCTCGGAAGAACTGTTGGCCAAGAATTTCATCAGCGCCCAGGCCATGGACGAGATCCGGGAAAATCTTAACCAGTCCATCGCCCGTGAGGCCGAGGTCAAGGCCAAGCTGGCCAAAAGCACTATTCGCGCGCCATTCGAAGGGGTGACCGGCCTGCGCCAGGTCAGTCCCGGCGCTTATACCAAGGCCGGGCAGGATATTGCGCGGCTGGAAGGTATCGGCGTACTGAAACTGGATTTCAGGGTGCCGGAAGCTTATCTGCGGCGCATCAAGGTCGGGCAGCCGCTGGTCATCAACGTCGATGCTTACCCGGGCGAATCCTTCAACGGCTCGATTTATGCGATCGAGCCGGCGGTGGACGAATCCACGCGCACCGTGCTGTTGCGCGCACGCCTGCCCAATCCCGGCGTGCGCTTGAAGCCGGGCATGTTTGCCCGGGTGAATCTCGATCTGGAGCGTCGCGACAATGCGTTGCTGGTGCCGGAGCAGGCCATTGTGCCGCGTGGCGACGGTCGGTTTGTATTCCGTATCGCCGATGGCAAGGCGCAGCTGGTCAAAGTCGAGATGGGCGCGCGGCGTCCGGGCGAGGTTGAAATCCTCAAGGGCCTGGAAGCGGGTGACACCATTGTGATCGACGGGCAACTGAAGCTGCAGGACGGTGCGGCGGTCAGCGTGCTCGGCGACAAGCCTGCGGCGAACGATAAACCCGCGGTGAAGAAGTAGGAAAGCGCAGCGCGATGTTTCTGCCGGAGATTTCCGTCAAGCGTCCCGTGCTCGCCACGGTGATGAGTCTGCTGATCGTGCTGATCGGAATCATCGCGTTTGATCGTCTGACGGTTCGTGAATATCCCAAAATCGATTCACCGGTGGTGTCGGTGCGTACGGTTTACACCGGCGCCAGCCCGCAGGTCATCGAATCGCAGGTGACCCAGCCGCTGGAGGACAGCATCTCCGGCATCGAGGGCGTGAAGACGCTGAAATCGGTCAGCCGCGAGGAAGTCAGCCAGATTACCGTCGAATTCACCAACGACCGCGATCCTGATCTCGCGGCGAGCGACGTGCGTGACCGCGTATCGCGCGCGCGGGATCGCCTGCCGCTGGAGGTCAAGGAACCGATCATCGCCAAGGTCGAGGCCGACGCCCAGGCCATCATCTGGCTGCGCCTGTATTCCGAGCAGCATGCCGCGCTGGAGATTTCCGATTATGCCGACCGTTATGTCGCTGATCGCCTGAAGACACTGCCGGGTGTGGCTTCCGTGATCATCGGCGGCGAGCGGCGTTACGCGATGCGCATCTGGCTCGACCGCGAGCGCCTCGCCGCCTACGCGCTGACACCGCAGGATGTCGAAGATGCCCTGCGCAAACAGAACATCGAAGTGCCTTCAGGCCGCATTGAAAGCAGCCAGCGCGAATTCACTGTGCTGTCGGAATCCGATCTGCGTTCGCCGGAGCAGTTCAACCAGTTGATCATCCGCGAAGTGAAGGGTTATCCGGTACGGCTGCGCGATGTCGGCCGCGCCGAACTCGGCGCCGCGGACGAGCGCAACATCCTGCGCGTCAACGGCAAGCCTGCTGTCGGTCTGGGCATCGTCAAGCAGTCCACCGCCAACACACTGGGCGTGGCGCAGGCGGTCAAGGCCGAGGTGCCGAAAATCGAGGCCGCTTTGCCGCCGGGTATGCAGATTGCCGTGGCTTTTGATACCTCGGTGTTCATCGAAAAATCGATCACCTCGGTGTACAGCGTGATGGCCGAGGCGCTGGTGCTGGTGGTGCTGGTGATTTTCCTGTTCCTGCGTTCGATGCGCGCAACGCTGATCCCGTTTGTGACCATTCCGGTTTCGCTGATCGGTGC
>CAMAYE010000086.1 GCA_945862135.1 Bordetella parapertussis | reverse complement strand
ACTGGCCTTACACATTGTGAACACACGGGGATGACCATGAACGCACCGCAAACCATGACTGACCGCCTGCTTGCCGAGAAAAAAGACGGCATAGGCTGGATCACTTTTAATAACCCGGCACGCCATAATGCGGTCTCGTTCGAGATGTGGCAGGCCTTACCAATCGTGCTGGCCAATTTTGCTGCCGATCCCGAGGTCGGCGTCATTGTGCTGAAGGGCGCAGGCGAAAAGGCGTTTGTTGCCGGCGCCGACATTTCGCAATTCAAGGAAAAGCGCAGCAGTGAAGATGCTGTGCTGGCTTACAACAAGGCGGCTGACGATGCGGGTAAGGCGCTGCAGGAGTGCCCGAAGCCGACCATCGCGATGGTGCGCGGCTATTGTATCGGCGGCGGCACTGCGATTGCCGTCAACTGCGACATTCGTATTGTTTCCGATGATGCCAAGTTCGGCGTGCCTGCCGGCAAGCTGGGTTTGGGTTATCGCTTTGTCGGCATCAAGCGTCTGGCCGATATCGTCGGTCCGGCGTTTACCGCAGAAATCTTTTTCACTGCACGTCAGTTCAATGCACAGGAAGCACTGCAGATGAATCTCGTGAATCGCGTGGTTGCGGCTGCAGATCTGGAGCAATACACGGTTGATTACGCCAAGACCATCGCCGGCAATGCGCCGTTGACACTGGCCTCGGTGAAGGCGTCACTGATTGAATACGGTAAAGAGCCTGCAAAACGCGATCTCGACCGGCTGCAGAAGATGGTTGACGTCTGCTACAAGAGCGAGGACTACAAGGAAGGCCAGGCGGCATTTGCGGAGAAGCGCAAGCCGGTGTTCAAGGGTAAGTAGCATTAAGATATTGTTTTTATTGACTTATTAGGAACGATCATTATGGGTGTTGATGCCAACCGTGCCGATCTATGTATCGGCGTAATCGGGACCGGCGCCATGGGCCGCGGCATTGTGCAAGTTGCCGCTGCCGGTGGAATGCATGTGCTGATGATGGATACGCGTGCCGGCGCTGCTGATGAGGCGCGCGATTTCGTTGCGAAGATGCTGGGCAGGGCGGCCGAGAAGGGCAGCATGACAGCGGCAGATGCCGATGCCGCTACGGCGCGCATCAAGGTCGCGCAGTCGCTGGCTGAATTCAAGACTTGCCACATGGTCGTTGAGGCGATTGTGGAAAACCTCGATGCCAAGCGCGCGTTGTTCGGTGAATTGGAAGATATCGTTACCCCGGATTGCATTCTTGCCACAAACACCTCGTCGATGTCGGTCACGACCATCGCGGCCAAACTGAAAACGCCACAGCGATTTGCCGGATTCCATTTTTTCAATCCGGTGCCGCTGATGAAGCTGGTTGAAGTCATCGATGGATTGCAGACCGAGAACTGGGTTTCCGAAGCATTGATGGTCATCGGCAAGCGCATGACACGCGAACCGGTGCGGCTGACGGATGCGCCGGGCTTTCTGGTCAATCAGGTCGGCCGCGGCTTCACGCTGGAGGCCTCGCATCTGGTTTATGAAGGCGTGTCCAATTTTGTCGATGTCGATCGCGTGATGCGCGATGTCGGTGGTTTCCGCATGGGGCCTTTTGAACTGATGGAACTGACCGGCCTTGATGTGACCCAGCCGGCATCAGTGCTGATCTACAACCAGTTTTTCCAGGAACAGCGTTACCGTCCAAGCCTGATCATGCAGTCCCGCTATGAGGCGGGGGTGCTTGGTCGCAAGAGTAAGAAGGGCTTTTACAACTACGATGCGGAAATGAAACCCATCGTCGCGCCGGAAGCACCGGCGCCGACGACCCGTCCTGACAGCGTCTGGGTCAGCAAAGTCGAGCCGCAAGGCTATGAAGTGCTGACCGCGCTGCTGACCAAGCTGGGCGCCAATATCGAAACCGGTGCCAAGCCTTCGGCCAAGGCGCTGATCCTTGTGACTCCAGTTGGGAAAGATGCCACCAGCTGTGCGGTGGAAGAGGGCCTTGATCCGAAGCGCACGGTAGCAGTCGACACGCTGTTCCCGATGGTCAAGCGTCGCACCATAATGGGCACTCCATTGACTGAGGCATCAGTCAAGGAGGCCGCACACGGTCTGCTGGCTTCCGATGGTGTTCCGGTGACGGTTTGCCGCGACAGCCCGGGATTCATCGCGCAGCGTATCGTGGCGATGATCGTCAACATCGGTTGTTCGATTGCGCAAAGCCGCACTGCGCAGCCGTCTGACATCGACAAGGCGGTCACGCTGGGTCTAAATTACCCGAATGGCCCGCTGAAATTCGGCGACGTGGTCGGCGTTGAGAAAATCCATCGCGTGCTCGCCAACATGAACTCGCTGTATGCCGATCCGCGTTACCGTCCGAACATCTGGATGACTCGCCGAGCCAAGCTCGGCGTTTCACTGCTGACTCCCGAACCCTGATCATTCAAGAGGAATAAATCATGCTCGACGCCTATATTTACGAAGGACTGCGCACCCCTTTTGGCCGCCATGGCGGTTCGCTGGCCAAGGTTCGCCCCGATGACCTGCTCGCTGAAGTGATGAAGAGTGTCATGGCGAAATCGAAATTCAAGATTGAACAGGTCGAGGACATAATCGTCGGCTGCGCCAACCAGAGTGGTGAAGACAGCCGCTGCGTGGCACGCCATGCCGGTCTGTCCGCGGGCTTCCCGATCGAAATACCCGGCACCGTCCTGCAGCGCAACTGCGCCAGCGGCTTGGGTGCACTGGCTCACGCCGCGCATTCAATCACAGCGGGCGAAGGCGATGTGTTCATCGTGGCCGGTGTTGAAAGCATGAGCCGCTCCCCGATCGTGATGAGCCGCGCTGAAAGTGCATTTGACCGCGGCATCAAGTTTTTCGACAGCACGATCGGCCCACGTTTCTCGAATCCGAAGCTGACCAAGCAGTTCGGCGATCCGCAAATGCCGCAAACTGCAGACAATCTAGCCCGTGAATACAACATCAGCCGCGAAGAAGCGGACATGTTCGCGGTTGCTTCACAAACGAAATTCGCGACGGCGAAAGGCGAAGGCTTCTTTGCCGGGGAAATCGCCCCGGTCGAAATGCCTGCTTCCCGCAAAGGTCCTGTGCCGCCGGTCGCTGAAGACGAACATCCGCGTCCCGGTACCGATATGGCGACTCTGGCCAAGATGAAATCCCTTTACGAAGGTGGCGTCACCACAGCAGGGAATGCATCAGGCGTGAATGACGGCGCAATTGCGTTGATCGTTGGTTCACTTGCTGCTGGTGAAAAAGCCGGTGCAAAACCGATCGCTCGCGTGATCTCGACGGCAGCTATGGGCGTGCCGCCGCACATCATGGGTATCGGCCCTGTTGCCGCTTCGAAAAAGGCCTTGGCGCGCGTCGGCCTGACAGTGAAGGACATGGACGTCATCGAAATCAATGAGGCGTTTGCGACGCAGGTTCTGTCGTGCCTTAAAGGACTCGGCGTTGCTCTTGACGACAAACGCGTCAACCCCAACGGCGGCGCCATTGCCGTTGGCCATCCGCTGGGTGCATCCGGGGCCCGAATCGCGCTTACTGCAGCTCGTCAGCTGCAGCGTACCGGCGGCAAATATGCTCTGGTTTCGCTTTGCATTGGCGGCGGGCAGGGGATGGCTGCGGTAATCGAGCGCGTCTAAGACAACTTGGGGCATTTGGCACAATGACGCTAAGTCATTGTGCCAAAATACCTATTCCTGTCACTCATTTTGGCGTCTAGTGAGTCTGTGAGAGGAAAACCTTCCAAAATGTTAGATTTGAAAGCTCTGAACCGGAAGACCATACTTTCCATCGTCTTCACCACAGGGCGGTCAGGAGCTGACCGTGAATGACATGGAAACCATCACAGCATTGAAACTGGGCGCGCCGCTGGCTTCGCAAAAGCTGGTTGAACTGCGCTCCAAGGGTATGCACACAGTTCGGTTCGAATTTATTGTTCGACTTCTGCGCCTGAACACTCAAATCATAACGCTATCCATATACTGGGAAGACGGTCGCGAGTTCGTCCAGATTCCTGCGGTCCAAAATGTCCAGCGTAAACTGGTTTACGCGAGTGAGCCCCGTGTTTCAGGCTTTTTTGATGACATGTCCTTGCTTTGTTACCCGCTGGATCCTGATGCCAAGGCCAAGGTCGATGCTGAACTCGACAGAATGGTTGCTGCAATTGCTGACTACGGACGGCGCATCCCCCGAACTTAGTTAGCCTGCGAACTGCCTTGTGAGTACGGGAATACGCGATATGTAGTCAAGCTGCTGGTCTTTTCAATTTGTTCAATTGTCGAGACACGTGCTGAGTGTCAATCCATAAAAATGTTCACGATGGCGGGGTATTGCATCAGCCAGACATCGTGCTTCTATCTGACAATATTTTTCCTCAAGTCGTCTTCGCTCCAGGACGACAGTCTCAATCGATGTTCTTGCCCTTTTACGGTTGGATTCTTGGCGCTTGAGTTCATCCATCTGCTTGTCGATGGGCCCCGTTTTACTGCGGATACAATCGACAATAGTTTTGTCTGAATAACGCTTTTCAGCAGGTATTTGGGGCAGCTTGTGCGCAGTCGATATTCCCGAATTTATGCTGAATGCAATTCCCACAAAAGCTTGTGTGGCAATTCTCATATACACATGTATTCGTTGATGGCTAATATTTAACATAATACACATTATACGAAATTATATAGGGCTCTGAGAGGGCAATCAAAAGGCCGTGACACCGCAACCTTAGTCCTCGACGCCCGCTTTGCGCAGCATGGTTTCGACTTCCTTGTGACCACGTTCCTTGGCCAGGCTCATCGCCGAATGGCCGTGTGGAGAAACGTATTTAGCGTCGGCGCCATGTTCAAGCAGCAACAACAAGGTCTGAAGATAACCTTCGCGAGCAGCCATCATCAGCGCAGTGATTCCATTGTCAGCGGCAGCATTCACATTCGCGCCTTTGCCGATCAATAACCTTGCGATATCTGCCCGATCCTTGGCAGCAGCGTAGATCAGCGGCGTCCAGCCGCTCTGGTTTACCGGAGCGCCGGCATCAAGCAACAGTTTAACTACATCGGTGTGGCCCATGATGGCCGCAAGCATTAAGGCAGACTCACCTCGGGGATTTTTAGCCTGAATCTTGGGTTTTCCGGCCAGAATGGCTTTGATGACGCTAGGTTTGCCTTCACGGGAAGCCAACATCAGCAGGGTTTCACCCTCGGGGCTGACAGTATCAATGTAAATGCCACGTTTTAGAAGGTCTGTGACCGCTGAATGGTCGTCCGTGCGGATGGCGTGAAGCATGTCTTCGTAAGCGCCTGCAAGTGCTAACGAGCCGTGCAGGACAATGACGCCAGTTAAAAACCCGAGGATTAGCTTTCGATATATCATATAACTATTTGTTTATTTGGAATAACTTATAAAAGTTTTTTGTGGTTTGAGCCGCGATTTCTGCATATGTTCTATTTTGCAGTAGCGCAATTTCCTCGGCCACATGTTTGACCCAACCTGGCTGATTGGTTTTCCCGCGGTGAGGAACCGGGGCCAAATAGGGCGAATCGGTCTCAACCAGCAGGCGATCCAGCGGCACTCGCCGGGCGACTTCTTTCAAATCCTTGGCATTTTTGAAGGTCACAATCCCGGAGAATGAGATGTGAAACCCCATCTCAAGGGACCTTTCGGCTACAGACCAGCTTTCCGTAAAGCAGTGCATGACACCCCCCGCTTGTTCCGCGCCCTCTTCTCTCATCAACCGCAGCGTGTCTTCGGCGGCTGACCGGGTATGGATAATCAGCGGTTTGCAGGCAGCCCGCGCGGCGCGGATGTGGTTGCGGAAGCGCTCTCGCTGCCACTCCAGATCGCCGGTCAGGCGGTAGTAGTCGAGTCCGGTTTCACCGATGGCGACCACCTTGGGGTGTTCAGCAAGCTTCACCAGTTCGGCCACAGTGGGTTCGCGCAGGTCCGGATAATCGGGGTGTACGCCCACCGACGCATAAAGATGTTTGTGGTTTTCCGCCAGCGCTAGGACTTTCGGGAAATCGTCCAGCGTGACACTGACACAAAGCGCCGCCTCAACTTCGTTGGTTTTCATTGTTTCCAGAATCGCTGGCAGGTTGTCGGCGAGTTCCGGGAAGTCGAGATGGCAATGGGAGTCGACCAGCATGGGTATCAGGCGGCGCGGCGCGCCGGGTTCAACAGTGCAACATAGGCAAATAACACGCTTTCCATATACAGGCGCGCATTCAGCGGATGGTGAATATTGCGCTGTTCGCGCACCAGTTTTCGATACAGCCGCAACGCAGTCAGCGGATCCACGCGTTTAGCAATCAGCGCCAGTTCATGGGCGAAATCCGGGTTGTAACGTACGCGCCCGAGCATTCGTTGTTCAGCGATATCGCAGGTCCACTTTTGCAGCCAGTTGATAAACCGCTCCAACGGGAGGTCGCGAAACATTTCGGCCGCCGCAAGTGGATCAAGGTCTGTGGCGGCAAGCATGCGCAGAAACTCCGGCCGCCCTGCAAGTCCGTCGCCTTCGAACATTTCCAATGCCAGCAGAGGTGCGCCGGAGGCTTGCGCCAGTACCACTTCCGGGTCCTTGATGCCTTGTTCGGCCAGCCAGGATACGGCGACTGAAAGTGGCGGTACCTGCAGGCTGAGTTGGCGGCAGCGGCTGATGATGGTGCGCATCAAGCGGTGTGGCCGGTGGCTGATCAGGATGAAATGGGTTTGCGGGGGTGGTTCTTCGAGACTTTTCAGCAAAGCATTGGCTGCGGCCACGTTAAGGGCTTCCGCTGGGCTGACGAGGATCACTTTTCGCCCTCCGCGGTGGCTGGAAACATGAATAAAATCATGAAGTTCCCGAACCTGCTCAACGCTGATCCAGGGGCTGGCCTTGGTTTCCTTTGATTTGGCCGGCGTGTCTTCACCCTCCGTTGCGGGTTCGCCATCCACTGGCGGCGCCAGCATCCAGAAATCCGGGTGCGCATCATTCAAAAACCACCCGCAGGACTTGCAGCTTCCGCACGCGGTTCCGCCTGGAATAGGTTTTTCGCAGAGCAAACCTTGCGCCAATGCCAGACCGAAAGCCTTTTTGCCGATCCCCTTGGAGCCTCGCACGAGAAGCGCGTGTGCCAGCAAGGAGGGATCTTTCAACGTAGCTTGCAGCGAAGTTTCAAGCCATTTAAACATTTAAAATCAAATTAATAGACTATTTTATTAATGTAATTAATGATTATATTGATGTTTTTGTAAAATATACAATTTAATCAAATATTTAGAAGTACTTTATCCAGATCATCCTGAATTTCGGGAATGGTGCGCGCAGCGTCAATGACCCGTATCCGTTGAGGATGCTCCTGCGCCCGCCGCAAATAGGCGGCGCGTACTCGCTCATAAAAGTCGAGCTGTTCGCGCTCGAAACGATCCGGTGCGCGGACTTGGCGCGTTCGTGCCCTCCCGACTTCCGGCGCCAGATCGAAATAAAACGTCAGATCGGGTTGCAGGTCGCCCTGAACCCAGCTTTCAAGCTCGCCGATCCGTGCCCAGTCCATGCCGCTGCCGCCGGCCTGGTAGGCATATGTTGCATCGGTAAAGCGGTCGCACAGAACCCACCGCCCCGCGGCCAGTGCGGGTCCGATGACCCGGGCAATATGTTCGTGGCGGGCCGCAAACATCAACAGGGCCTCGGTTTCGGGCTGTCGTGATTCCTTCCCATGCAGCAACAGTTCACGCAGGGATTCCCCCAATGCGGTTCCGCCGGGCTCACGGGTCACTGTCAGCGGTATGCCGCGGTCCTGCAGGCGGGCCTGCAGCCATTCCAGATGCGTGGTCTTGCCGGCACCATCCATGCCTTCCAGCGTAATGAAGCGACCGCGCTTCATTGACGTCCCCGGCGCTGATACTGTGTGACTGCGCGTTCATGCTCGGCCAGCGTGCGCGAGAATTTGGATGTGCCGTCACCGCGCGCCACAAAATACAGCGCATCGCTGGGCGTGGGATTCAGTGTGGCACGCAAGGCATCTAATCCAGGCATGGCTATCGGAGTCGGCGGGAGTCCGGTGCGGGTGTAGGTATTGTAGGGCGTATCAGCCTGCAGATCGCGTTTGCGAATATTGCCGTCGAAATTGGCGCCCATACCGTAGATCACGGTTGGATCGGTCTGCAAACGCATGCCGATACGCAATCGATTGATGAATACCGCGGCTACCATGCCGCGTTCATCGGCACGCCCGGTTTCCTTTTCTACGATCGACGCCAGAATCAGTGCCTCGATTGGTGACTGCAGCGGAAGATTCGGTGCTCGGCGCGCCCACTCCTGTTCCAGATGTTTGAGCATCAGATGGTGGGCACGGCGAAGTATGGAAATATCTGTGCTGCCGTCACTGAAGTGGTATGTATCGGGAAAGAACCAGCCTTCCGCAGATGGTGCATTGATGGCCAGTTTCTGCAGAACCTCTTGTTCAGTCAGTGCGGCCAATTCTCCGCGGATTTTCGGGTTATCCCGGAGTGCCTTTCGCATCTGCTGAAAGGTCCAGCCCTCAACGAAGGTGATCGCGACCAGAGTTACATCGCCGCGGGTCATTCGCTGCAGTAAATCCAGCGGAGTCATGGGGCCTGAAAATTCGTAATTACCCGCCTTGAGGCGTCCGGATTCTCCCATCAACCGCGCCAGCAGTTCAAAAGGTTCTGGGCGACTGAGGATGCCGGCAGCTGCCAACTGCGTTGATGTAGCTCTCAGGCTGCTACCGGCGCGCAACTCGAATGTCACCGGTGATTCAGGTAGCTGTAAATTGTCATGGGCGTAGTAATACAGCGCTGTGCTTGCCAGCAATACGCAAAGGATCAGCAACAAGAGGAGTTTTTTAAACAGTCGCATCAGCCAGCGCATGCAGCCATTTTCTCATGTGGTTCGCGGTTTCAAATGAGTTCCAGCCGCATGTACCTATGTGTGCCACTGACCAAACACCGATCAGGCTGTTCACCAGAAACACTTCGTTCGCAGCCTCCAGCCGTTCGCAGTTCACCGGCTCAACACAACAGTCCAGGCCATGTTCTGCCGCCAGTTCGATGACAGTATCCCTTGTTACGCCGGCCACACCACAGCGCGAAAGATCCGGAGTCACCAGCCTCCCCTGCTCCATCAAAAAAAGATTGCAGCGGGTGCCTTCGATGACCATGCCGTCAGTGTCGAGGAGCAATCCCTCGGCAATCGTTGTGTCATGCCATTCAGCTCGAGCCAGTATATTTTCCAGCCGGTTGAGATGCTTGATGCCTGCCAGGGTGGGCTGCACTGCAAGCCGTTGCGTGCAATAACGGACGGTCACGCCTTGCGTCAAATAGGCTGATGGATAACCAGGCAACGGCGCTGCTGTCACGATGCGCCGCGGAATGACCCTCTCCGGAATCGTATAGCCACGACCGCCGCTACCACGGGTCACCGTGACTCTCACTGCACAATCAGTCATCTGTGCGGAGACCAGTTTCAAATCTTCCCGAAACTGTGACTCCGGCGGTGGTTCAATGGACAGGGCGCGACAATCAGATGCGAGTTTGGCGTAATGCCGCATCCACAACGGGACCAGGCCAGAGCGCATCGCAAATGTACGGAACACGCCATCACCATAGGCCAGACCTCGATCATCTACAGGGATGAAATCGGCCGGCGAGCCGTCAACAAGAGTCAGTGTCATGCCGGCAACGGGTTCCGCGGGGATTGAATGCGGAATCCGAAAAAGTGAAAGTCAGATCTTGCGGAACACCAGACTGCCGTTGGTGCCGCCAAATCCGAAGGAATTGGAAAGCGCAACATTGATTTTCATCTGGCGCGCAGTGTTGGGCACGTAATCCAGGTCGCATAGCGGATCCTGATTGACCAGATTGATGGTGGGTGGTGCTACCTGGTCGCGGATCGCAAGTATCGAAAACACCGCTTCAATGCCTCCGGCTGCGCCGAGCAGATGACCCGTCATGGATTTCGTCGAGCTGACGGCCAACTTGTGTGCTTGTGCGCCGAAGCAATTCTTGAGGGCTGTGGTTTCGGCGATATCGCCCAAAGGAGTTGATGTGCCATGGGCGTTGACGTAATCAACCTGGTCATGGCTGACATCGGCATTGCGCAAGGCGTTATTCATACACCGTACGGCGCCTGCACCGTCTTCGCAAGGGGCCGTAATGTGGTGGGCGTCGGCGCTCATGCCATAACCCGCGAGTTCGCAGTAAATGCGTGCACCGCGACGTTTGGCATGCTCATACTCTTCGAGCACCAATACACCAGCACCCTCACCCATGACAAAACCATCGCGATCCTTGTCCCATGGGCGGCTGGCCGCAGCAGGGTCATCGTTGCGTGAAGAGAGCGCGCGAGCAGCACAGAAACCGCCGATGCCCAGTGGCGACACGGTCGCTTCGGCACCACCGGCAATCATGATGTCAGCATCACCATATTCAATCAGGCGTCCAGCTTCACCGATGCTGTGATTGGCTGTAGTACATGCAGAAACCACTGATATATTGGGACCCTGCAAGCCATACATGATCGACAGCTGTCCGGAGATCATGTTGATGATGGAGCCCGGCACAAAAAATGGGGAAATTTTCCTTGGTCCACCGGCCAGAACGGCATCATGTGTATTCTCGATCAGCGGCAGGCCGCCGATGCCGGAACCGATGCATACGCCGATCATTTCGCTGTTGAGTTTGTCGAGATCTAGGCCTGCATCTTTGATGGCGTCGATTCCGGCCGCGAGTCCGTAATGAATAAAGGTATCGAAACGGCGCGCTTCCTTGACCGGCAGGTAGTTGCCGGGTTCGAATCCTTTGACTTCACCAGCAATCTGCGAGGTGTAGCCGGTGGCGTCGAAGCGGGTGATTTTGCCGATCCCTGATTTACCGGCAGTAATATTTGACCAGGAATCAACAAGTCCAATGCCGACCGGGGAAATGATCCCCAGTCCGGTCACGACGACTCTTCGAGTGGTGGGACGCGACATGATTCAGGGAGCGGGATGCGCAGAGCGCGTTCCGCCATCAGGTTGATCAAGGAAGGGATTACCCTTCCGCAATATCAGGCTTTTTGGTGTGACTTGATGTAGTCGACAGCCTGCTGAACCGTGGTGATCTTCTCGGCTTCTTCGTCCGGAATCTCTGTTTCGAATTCCTCTTCCAGCGCCATGACCAGTTCGACGGTGTCCAGAGAATCTGCTCCCAGGTCATTGACGAAGGACGAATCGGTCTTTACGTCCGCTTCGTTGACGCCAAGCTGTTCGGCAACAATCTTTTTTACGCGTTGCTCGATATTTTCCATCTACAGTCCCCTTTCGCGTTGCTGGATGATTGTGGGTCGGTCATGGTGCAGCGTTCGCTGCGCATACCGCCCCCGAAAGATACAAATTTTACCACAAACCCGAATTAAAAAATCTTTCCAAAACAGAAAGTTATGAGAGTTGATGAGGCACGCAAGCACTCAATACCGCGCGCATTCTAGCCCATATGCATGCCGCCGTTTACATGCAAGGTGCAGCCGGTGACGTACGAAGCAGCGTCTGAAGCCAGGTAAACCACTGCGCCGGCAACATCCTCAACTGAGCCGAGACGCCCCAATGGGATCTGCCCCACCAGTGCGGTCCGCTGCGCTTCAGGTAATCCGCGGGTCATGTCGGTATCGATGAAGCCCGGCGCCACACTGTTTACGGTAATGTTCCGGCTGCCCACTTCGCGGGCCAGTGCCCGGGAAAAACCTTCAACGCCGGCTTTTGCCGCCGCGTAATTGGATTGTCCGGCATTACCCATCGAGCCGATAATCGAAGTCACATTGATGATGCGCCCGGTACGCGCCTTCATCATGCCGCGCACGACAGCCTTGGACAGGCGATAGACCGATTTCAGGTTGGTCGACATGATGCTGTCCCATTCCTCATCCTTCATGCGCATCAGCAGGTTGTCGCGGGTGATGCCGGCGTTGTTGACCAGGATGGCGACTTCACCCCACTGCTGCTGAATTGCCGCCAGCGCAGCATCGATCTGTGCCGCATCGTTCACATCCATCGCATAGCCACCCCCGGTGATCCCGGCTGCCGCCAGATCACGGGTAATGCCTTCCGCCCCCGCTGCCGTCGTCGCAGTGCCTGCGACTGTTGCGCCTGCCGCGCCCAGAGCCAGTGCAATGCCTTTACCGATGCCGCGCGACGCGCCGGTGACCAGCGCCACTTTGCCTTTGAAACTGCTCATTTCAGTGCCTCCATCGTCTGCGCCATCGAGGCCGGATCAGTAACCGCAAACCCCTGCAGGCTGCCTTCAATGCGTTTGGTCATGCCGGCCAGTACTTTGCCCGGGCCGCATTCAACGACATGGGTCACGCCTTGTGCGGCGAAAGTCCGGATCACCTCCACCCAGCGCACGGGATTGCAGGCCTGTCTGGCCAGAGCATCCTTGATCTGAGCAGGATCGGTAAGCACTGCTACATCCACGTTGTTGACGACCGTAATCTGTGGCACATGGAATTCAAGTTCCTGCATCCGTGTCTGAAGTCGTTCCGCGGCGGGCTTGAGCAGTGAGGAGTGAAACGGTGCGCTGACCGGCAGCATCACCGCGCGCTTGGCGCCGCTTGCTTTTGCAACGGCAGCGGCACGTTCGACAGCACCCTTGTGTCCCGCAATTACCACCTGGCTTGGTGCATTGAAATTGACTGCCTCGACAATCTCACCCTGCGCTGCTTCGGCGCAGGCTGCACGTACCGCATCGTCATCCAGGCCGAGGATGGCGGCCATTGCTCCGGTGCCCATGGGAACTGCTTCCTGCATTGCCTGTGCACGGAAGCGGACCAGCGGCACCGCATCTTTAAAAGCGATCACGCCGGCAGCAACCAGTGCGGTGTATTCACCGAGGCTGTGCCCGGCGACCAGCGCGGGTGCCGGACCGCCGGCCTGCTGCCAGGCGCGATACAACGAGTAAGCGGCGGTCAGCATCACCGGTTGTGTATTGACGGTTGCATTGAGATCGTCTGCGGGACCTTCAGCGACCAGTTTCCACAGGTCCTGTCCGATCGCGGTTGAAGCTTCTTCAAAGGTTTCGCGCACAACCGGTGTATCGGCGAAGCCCTGCATCATGCCGACGCTCTGCGAACCCTGTCCGGGAAAAACCAATGCCAGTTTCATTGTTCGGTCCTCACCACTGCAAAAGTACGGCACCCCAGGTAAAACCGCCACCGACGCCTTCGAGCATCACCTTGTGTCCTGCGCGGATACGACCGTCACGCAC
>CAMAYE010000085.1 GCA_945862135.1 Bordetella parapertussis | reverse complement strand
GCTGAAGCTGCATCCCGAGGCGGAAGTCGAGATCCGCGGGCGTTTTGCCGATGATCCCAAGGGCGTTACGCCGCAGCGCCTGATGATGGGCGAGTTTCCCGAGGGCGCGACGATCATTCCAAATCCGTACAACCGCATTCCCGGATTCTCCTTCCGCAATCACCATTTTCTGCCGGGTTTTCCCGAGATGTCCTGGCCGATGATGGAGTGGGTGATCGACCAGCGTTATGCAGCCATCGGCGCCGTGCGTGCGGTGGAGTCGGCGATCATCGTCCGTGAAGCCGGCGAGAGCCAGTTGATCGACCTGATGAATGAATGTCTGCGCACCTATCCCGAGCTCAAGGTGTTCAGCCTGCCGCGGGTGACCCCGGAGCGTTATATCGAGCTGGGCGTGCGCGGTGACGCGGCACAGGTGGCGCCGGCCATTGCGATGCTGAAGTCCGGCGTCACTACACTGGGATTTCCATGGACGCCGTTCCAGGCTTGATTGCAGTGCTGTACTGAATAAAAAAAGCCCCCGGATTTCTCCGGGGGCTTTTTGTTGCTGCGTTTATTTCTGAAGCTCAGGCAGCTTTCTTGCTGGCCTTTTTCACCGCGGTGGTCGCCTGGGAAGCGGCAGCTTCCATGTTCGACTGGGTGGCTTGCGCGAACTGCTTGGCGACTTTCGACAGGTTGTCGTAGGCCGAGTTGACGGCTGCAATCGCCGACTTCACTGCAGCGACGCCGACTTCCGAACCCGCCGGGGCGGTTTTCACCAGCTTGTCGAGGCCGGTCACCAGTTCCTTGTTGAACACGGTGACTTGGGCTTCAACCAGCTTGCCGAATTCAGCCTGGGTGCCGGACGCGACGTCGTAGAGGCTTTTCGCGTAGGCGGTGGCTTTTTCCAGCGACGGCTGGGCCAGGTTGTCTTTCAGCGCGGCGAATTGCTGGAAATCCTTGACGGCGGCCAGCGCTTTCGCGCCTTCAAAGCTGTCGGAGAACGCGGTTTTCGCGGCTTTCAGTTGCAGGTCCATCAGGCGTTCGGCGCCTTCGATTGCCACACCGGCGAAGCGCATCGCGACATCGAGGTTGGCTTTGTTCATTGCAATAAGTTGTTCGGGAGTCTGATACATGGTTATTCTCCTTTAAAAACAGTTAGATACTATTTAAAACGAATCCTGTAGCGCGCTGATACTTCATAATTATTGCGATGCACAATTCAAATTATAGGGGCTTAAAACGGCAAGTCAAGGGTTTGGAGTAAATATTTATTGCACTGCAACAATTATTCCCTTAATTTGCCCTGACTTTGACTTGTCAGGCGCTAACGAATAGCATCAAAAGCACAAAATCGTTTCCCAATCAGGGGGTAATACTGGGAAACGCTCTCCCGATCAGAAGGTTGGCGAGCACTAACAAATCGTATGTCAGACGCTGCTCTCCAGCCGGGAACTGTTCCGACGATCCGCATTTCGACTAGCCCCGATGGGAAATCATTGGTGGAGGTGGCGGGTGCCTGGAATCTGCGCTCGCTGGGCCCGGTGGTCAGTCAGATGGTCACGCGCCTGCAGGATTGCTCGGTGGACGCCAGTTGGGATCTGTGCGCAGTGACTGCTATGGATCATGCTGGTGCACTGATCCTTTGGCGCTCCTGGGGGCGGCAACGTGCCAGACATCTTGTGTTGCTGCCCGAGCACGAACCGATGTTTGCCCGGCTGGAAGCGACCCAGCAGCAGGAGGTCGTGCAGGTGCCGTCCTTCAACTGGCGCACATCCATAACATTTCTCGGTGGTGGCCTGCTTTCACTTGCCAGCCATTTAACGTCTGCAGTGCTGCTTCTCGGGAATGTCGTCCTTGATACGATTCAACTGGTGCGCCGGCCCCAGCGCATTCCGTGGCGTGAGATCTCGGCCAACATCTACCATATCGGCACACAGGCCCTCGGCATTACGGCGCTGGTCGGTTTTCTCGTGGGTGTCGTGCTGTCCTATCTGACCGGTGAACAGTTGCGCACATATGGCGCTGAAATCTTCATCATCGATCTGCTTGGTGTATCCATCATCCGTGAACTGGGCCCCGTTCTTGCGGCCATCCTGATTGCCGGGCGCTCTGGTTCGGCAATGACCGCGCAACTGGGTGTCATGCGCGTGACCGAGGAACTGGATGCGATGCAGGTGATGGGCATTCCACATACGGTGCGGCTGATCCTGCCGAAAATGATTGCGCTTGCGATCGCGATGCCGTTGATCATTCTTTGGACAGATGCTGTTGCCTTATTCGGCGGGATGATGGCGGCACAGGCTCAATTGGGGCTGGATCATCAATTTTTTCTGTCGGCCCTGCCTGAGGCGGTGCCGCTGGCGAATCTGTGGCTGGGGCTGGGCAAAGGCGTTGTTTTCGGTCTGCTGATTGCTCTGGTGGCGTGTCACTTCGGATTACGTATCGAGGCCAACACGGAAAGTCTCGGGCAAGGCACCACCAGTTCCGTGGTGACTGCCATCACCGTCGTCATTATTGTTGATGCGGTGTTCGCGGTGATGTTCTCCAGCGTCGGGGTGTTTTGATGACGGCAGAATCCATCATCGAAATCAGAAACTTGTGGACCCAGTTCGGTGCACAGGTCGTGCACCGGGATCTGAATCTCTCTGTGCGCCGCGGTGAAGTGTTGTCCCTGGTAGGCGGATCTGGCAGCGGTAAAACAACGTTGCTGCGGCAGATGCTGGGGCTGGAGAAACCAGCGCGTGGCGAGGTATTGGTGTTCGGTCATCGCCTGCACGGTGGGGATGCCGAAGAACTGCGACGTTTGCGAAGCCGCTGGGGCATGCTGTTCCAGCAGGGGGCATTGTTTTCCGCGCTGACGGTTTTCGACAACATCGCGTTACCGCTGCGCGAGATGAAAGTGCTCGACGAGGAGCTGGTCCGTGACCTGGTGCTGTTGAAGCTCGATATGGTGGGGATCGAACGGCATCATGCGACCAAGATGCCGTCTGAATTGTCCGGTGGCATGATCAAACGCATTGCCCTGGCTCGGGCGCTGTCGCTGGAGCCCGAACTGCTTTTTCTTGATGAGCCGACGGCGGGGCTGGATCCGGACCGCAGCGAAAGTTTTGTGACACTGATCGCCGAGTTGCGGCGTGAGCTTGGTCTGACGGTGGTGATGGTGACGCATGACCTGGATACGCTGGTGTCACTGTCAGACCGTGTGGCGGTACTGTGTGACCAGCACGTGATTGCGATTGGTAGCGTCAGGGAAATTGCCGGTTATTCGCACAAGTTCATCGGCAATTTTTTCCAGGGTGAACGCGGAAAACGCGCGCTCGAAGCCGTCAAGGATCTGGCAGCGGATATCAACGCGCAGCGACCGGCACCGCGACGTCCGGAATTGCAGGACAACAAGGGACAGGGGAATTAGCATGGAAAACAAGGCCTACGCGCTCGCCGCAGGGCTGTTCACTTTGCTGCTGGGAGCAGCCGTAATTGTTGTGGCGATGTGGCTTTCAGGGGAAACCCATGAGCGCGAATACTATGTGCTCGAATCCAGGCATGCCGTTTCCGGTCTCAATGTTCAGGCGCCGGTGCGTCTGCGCGGCGTCGAGGTGGGCAAGGTGGAGAGCATTGCCTTCGAC
Source organism: Bordetella parapertussis (assembly GCA_945862135.1). Taxonomy (GTDB): domain Bacteria; phylum Pseudomonadota; class Gammaproteobacteria; order Burkholderiales; family SG8-41. The sequence goes on along the minus strand of CAMAYE010000085.1, from coordinate 9,672 downwards.
CCCGAGGATGCACGGGTGATTCTGCTGCGCATCAGTGTACGCGCAGGGACGCCGATTACGCGCGGCACCACCGCGCAACTGGGTTCGCAGGGTGTGACCGGACTCGCTTACGTCATGCTGGACGATGACGGCAAGAAACCGGAACTGATGACGGGGGGCGATGACAAAAGCACGCGTATTCCGGTGCGGCAGTCTTTGTTCGACGATCTGGCCGGCTCCGGCAAGGATCTGCTGGTCGAGGTTACGCAGGTGGTGCAGCGGTTGAATCTGTTGTTGGGTGAAAAGAATCAGGCGCAACTTGTGCGTACGCTGGCCAGTCTGGAGTCTGCCGCGACGCATGCCGGAAAACTTGCGACTGCCCTCGAACCGGTAGCTGGCAAAATGCCTGCGCTGACGGATGATGCCCGCAAGGCGCTGATCAGCGCTGACACAATGTTTGTCGAACTGAGCACGTTATCCCGTGAACTGAAGCAGCATACCGGCGCTCTGGAGCGCGTTGCCAGAAGTGCGGAGCAGACTGGTGGTTCGGCGCAAGCCGTCTCTGGCGCAGTCGTTACGGAATCGCTGCCCCGGATCAATTTGTTGCTTGATGAAATGACGCGCAATTCGCGCAATCTGGACAAACTGCTGACCGACTTGAATGATCAACCGGCAGCATTGGTATTTGGGCGGGAACGCCCGCCGCCCGGACCCGGGGAGCCGGGCTTTACGTCACAACGCGGGAGCAAACAATGATGAACGAAAAATTCCCTGCAATTGCCAAAGCCTCGCTTTGGATTGCGGTATTGCCGCTGATTGTGCTGTTGAATGGTTGTGCGATCGGACCGCCTGCCCGGGATACCGTGATCAGTTATGACCTTGGACCGCAGATCGTCCCAGTGCCGACAAGTTCTGTATCGCGCGTAACCCTGATGGTGCCCGAGGCTTCAGCGCCGTCCTGGCTGGACGGCACCGGAATCGTTTACCGGCTCACCTACGCTGACTCGGCGCGTCCGCAGGTGTATGCGCAAAGTCGCTGGGTGGATTCGCCGTCGGCTTTGCTTACTCAGCGCATGCGTACCCGTTTTGCTGCTGTCGGGCCAGTTGTGAACGGCCGCGACGGCGCGCGTGCCGATTACGCATTGCAGGTCGAGATTGAGGATTTCAGCCAGATTTTTGATGCCGCGGACAGCAGCAAGGTATCGATCAGGCTCAGGGTCTCGCTGGTCAACCTGACGAGTCGTGCGCTGCACGCCCAGCGGACCTTCAGCGTGAGCGAATCCTCAGCCCCTGATGCGAAGGGCGCTGTTCGGTCGTTTGCACAAGCCACGGACGGCATTGTTGAAGCGATCCTTGAGTGGGCCAAATCCAATCTGAAGGCCGGTTGAGAACCTGCGAGCCAAACATGACAACCATTTTCGGAAAAATAATCCGCCGTGAAATCCCCGCTGACATCGTTTACGAGGACGATCAGTGTCTTGCGTTTCGTGACGTCAATCCGCAGGCGCCGACGCATGTGCTGCTGATTCCGAAGCGTGAGATCCCCAGGCTGGCAGATGCTGGTGAGAGCGATCAGGTTCTGATGGGGCACTTGCTGCTGACTGCCGGAAAGATTGCGCGTCAGCTGGGTGTTGGTGATGCATTCCGCCTGGTGGTGAATAACGGCGCGGGGGCAGGGCAGACGGTGTTTCACCTGCATCTGCACATCCTCGCCGGGCGGCCGCTGCATTGGCCACCAGGTTGACTGCTCCCGAGAGGGTCAATCCGCCTTGATGCCGAGTTCCTTGACGGCTGACTTATAGCGCAGCAGTTGATCGGCAACAAACTTGCTGAACTCATCAGGTGAGTTGGTTACGGGATCAACGCCGAGCTGCATGAACTTTTGTGCTATTTCCGTTGAGCTGACTGCAGTTACAGTGGCCTTGTGAAGTTTTTGTAGTACGGACTTCGGCGTTTTCGACGGCGCCATCAGACCGAACCAGCCGAACGACTGATAGGTCGGTACTCCGGCCTCTGCGACCGTCGGTACATCCGGCAATGTCGGCGAACGTTTCAGGCCGCCGACGGCAATGGCTTTGAGTTTTCCCGCCTGCACCTGCGAAGTCATGCTGGCCATCGGTCCGAAATAAAACTGGGTTTCTCCCGACATGGTCGCTGCGACAGAAGGCGCACCGCCCTTGTACGGAATATGGATAGTTTCTTTGGCAATGCCTGCGCGGTGCACGAACAGCGCAATCGCATAGTGGCTGGTAGAGCCGGTGCCACCGGAAGCGTAATTCAGTGCGCGCGGTTTGGCCTTGGCCATTGCGACCAGTTCGCTCACGGTATTGACCCGCAACAACGGATTGGCTACCAGAAGGTTCTGCGAAATCGCGAACAGTGTGATTGGCGCAAAATCCTTTACCGGGTCGTAGTTGAGTTTGCTTTTCAGCGCAGGTGAAAATGAATGGGTGGAGACCGACGCGGCCAGCAGCGTGTAGCCGTCGGGATTGGCCTGGGCGGCGATTTCTGCACCCAGCGTGCCGCCGGCACCGCCGCGGTTGTCGATGACCATCGGCTGGCCCAGCGTTTCGCCGATCTTGGTGGCGACGATGCGGCCGATGGTGTCGTTTGCACCGCCCGGTGGATTCGGTGAAATCATCCGCACCGGACGATTGGGAAATTCCTGCGCATGGACTGCGGGAGCGGCTGCGATAACTATACTGCAGGCGATTAACAGTGATTTATTCATGATCTCCTCGGGGCGATTGCGGTGTGGCCGGTGTTTCAGGTTTCGAGCGGGAGCCTGACCGGAAGTCCGGAGCGCGCTGAACGTTCGATGGCTATGGTTGTCTGCAGGTTGATCATCGCCTGCTCCGGTGTGGTGTGCACCGTGGGACTGCCGGTGGCCAGATGGTCGAGCCAAGCGCGGGTTTCATTACCCAGTGGCCCCCAGAAGTCACCGACGGCCCAGTCGCCGGCGGTATTGCTGCCGAGGAAGGCCATGTTCACCGCATGGTCCGGCACATAGGCGTGCGGGATGCCGCGGTCCGAATACAGCACATGGTCCATGTGGTCGTCGTCGATCAGCATGGTGCCTTCGGTGCCCAGCAGTTCGACGCGGTCGGATTGGCCCAGCGTCGGATATTTCGCGGGCAGGGCGTAGCTCACGCCGAAGTTGACCACGGCCCCGTCGGTGAAGGTCACGATGGCCCAGGTCACGTCGTGCGCGCCGTAACCGGCCTCCTTGAAGATGCCGTGCTGGCCGCGTGCAACCACTTCCACCGGTGGATTGCCTTCGAGGAACCAGCACATCAGGTCAACGTAATAGGTCAGCACATCCAGCACCGGGGTCGCATGCGGATCGCGCTTGAGGATGGAGAAGGCCTGCGCGCGCGAGTTGTAGACCCGGGCCAGACCGCCGGTCACGTGGCCGAGCCGGCCCTGGATCATCTGTTCTTTTGCGCGCAGGTAACACTCCTTGTAGCGGCGGCTGTAGCCGATGCGTAATTCACCCTGGGTGGCTTTCAGTGTGGCGAGGATGTCCTCGGCATCGTTCAATGACAGCGCGATCGGTTTTTCCACCAGCACCGGCTTGCCGAGTTCGAGTGCACGTTTGATCGGCGCGGCATGTTCGCCTTCGGGCGTGGAGACGAACACCGCGGTGACTTCCGGGTGTTCGATCATGTCAAAGTTGTTGCCCGAATGGACATCGGCGCCGGTGGTTTTGGCGAGTGCCGCGGCGCGTGCCGGATCCAGATCGGATATCGCGAGAAATCCGACGGACGGGTGTTTGGCGGACAGGCGCGCGCGTAGCGTGCCGATGCGGCCGGCGCCGATGACGGCGATGCCGAGTTTTTTGCTGGCTTTCAAAGGGGCTCCTCCTGATGCGGCGACGCTGTGCGCCGTCTTGCCCCCTATTCTAGTAGACGCGGTGCGCGACCGTCCCGCCGCTCAGCACATGCTGGACGTTTTCCCAGGAGACCTTGAACAGAAAGGCTGCAGACTGGCGGGTCACGCCGGCCACATGCGGCGTCAGCAGCAGCCGCGAGGCGGCTTCGCCCTCGAGTATGAGCAGCGGGTTGTCCGGTGTCGCCGGTTCAATGCTGTAAACGTCGACAGCAGCGCCGGCGATGCGTTTGTCCTGCAGGGCCTGCGCCAGCGCGGCTTCATCGACGACGCCGCCGCGGGCGCCGTTGATTAGCACGGCTTCCGGTTTCATCGTTGCGAGCTGCGCAGCGCCGATCAGGTTTGTGGTTGCTGGAATCAACGGCACGTGCAGCGTGACGACATCGGCGGTTTTCAGTAATTCATCAAGCGCCATGCCACGGGCCTTCATTGCATCGGCCTTGGTCTTGTCTTTGAGAGCGGGGTCGAAATAAACGATGTTGCAGCCGATGCGGTGAAAGGCTTGCGCCACTGCCATGCCGATCACGCCCATGCCTACGACGCCGACGGTCGCGCCATCGATGCCGGCGAGGTTGTCGGCCATCATGCGGTTGCGGAAGGCGACGTAATTACCTTTCTTGATTTCGGCATCGGCCCAGGCGAAGCGGCGCAGCAGAACTGACGCGCAGCTGGTGGTGTATTCGGCCAACGCGGAATTACTCCCGCCGGGGACGTTGGCGACGGGGATGCCGAGTTTCTTGAGCGCCGCTTCATCAAGGCGGTCGACGCCGGCGCCGGTGATTTGCACCACTTTCAGCGACGTGCCTTCGAACAGCGCGGCGGGCAGCTTCGGGCCGACGGCTGGCATCACGACGGCACGCGCTTCCTTCATCAGGCCCGGAACATCCGCATCGTCAGGTTTGCGGTAGGCGATGTTGATGTTTTTCGGCGGCGTGACGCCGACACGGGTGAAGTCGGCTTCGGGGCGGAGGCAGAGAACGTCTATGGACATGAATGAAAACCTTTTTTTGCCACAGAGGTCACAGAGAGCACAGAGAAAAACCAGGAAGTATTTCGTCCGGGTGTTTCCGCAGTTCTCTGTGTCCTCTGTGATCTCTGTGGCTAGGGTTTGGGGGCTGCAGTTTCCTGCGTACGTTTCGCGATGTCCGAAACCGGGAAAAAACACAGCAGCACCAACGGTTCGCTGCCTGTGTTGCGCGTGGCGTGCTTCTCGCCCGACGGAATCAGGATGGTATCGCCGGCTTTCAGCGGATAGTTGCCGCTGTCGGCTTCGGTGCAGCCTTCACCGGACATCACAAAAATGCATTCTTCAAAACCCTGATGGAAATGCCGGCCGCGCGGGCTTTCGCCCTGTTTGACCGGCGGAATTTCCACCAGTCGCAGGGTGACTGCCTGCGAGCCTTTTTCGCCGGAAACGATTTCCAGTGATTTGCGGCCGGGCAGGCCCATGCTTTTGGCTGCTTCCTGCGTCAGTACTTTTGCCATCAGAATCTCCGCATCAGCGCCCGAAGGGGCGCGGGGTATGCAACATTATCCCGCGATTTTCAGGTGCTTGATTTCGGCAGTGCCGCCTTGTGCTTCGTCGAGAAGCGCAAAGATTTCGCCACATTCCTTGGCGATGGCGTCGGCGATGTCGTTGAGCATTTTGACGCCCTTGGCTGCAGTGGCATGTTCCGGCGCGCCGTACCAGCCCGTGGCGGCGATGGTCTTGATGTCGCGCAGAACTGGCTGATAGCTGCGGGTGCGGCGCAGGCGATCCCATTTGCGACCGTGGCTATGGTCGGATGAATTGACATTGTCGATACGGTCGAGGTGCACCAGATTCGGCTGGTAGGCGAGCACGGCCAGTGCTTCGATTTCACCGCCGTGAGTCAGACCGCCGCAGTCGTGGCCGTAGAGTTCGGCGGCAACGTAGCAAGCTTGTACAACGATCACGCTCATGCCGACTTCGCGGTGCAGCTTTTCGGAAGCAATCGCCAGTGACGGAATGTTGCCTTCGTGCCAGTTGAGGATCAGCAGGCGCTTGGCGCCGTGCTGCGCGGTAGAAGCGCAGGTTTCGGTGACGACACGCTGATAAGTGTCCGGCGACAGCGTGATGGTGCCTTCGAAGGGCATGTGCATCGGCGTGACGCCCAGTGGTCCGCCCGGCAGCACCAGACCGTCCATGCGCTCGGCCACGGCGTGGCCGATGATGTTGGCGGCGTAGATGTCGGTGCCTGTGGGCAGGTGCGGGCCGTGCTGTTCAACGCTGCCCGCCGGCAGGATCACCAGCGGGTTCTTTTTGAACTGCGCGGCGATCTCGGGCTGAGTGAGGTCGATGAAGTAACGCGTGGCCAGTTTTGAAGATGAGTTTGACATGTCGGCTTCTCTGTCAGGCCGCGCGTTTTGCATCGTTCTTGGCGCGGGCGTCGTTCATCACTTCCTCGACGGTCACGCATTGACCTTTGCGGTCGATTGACTTCAGTGCGGCATTGGTCAAGGCAACCGCGACGTTGCCGTTGTGCGCGGTGAGTTCGTTGGGCTTGCCCGAGAGGCAGCTGCCGGCAAAGGCTTCAAGTTCGGCGCGGAACATGTCGGATTCCGGAAGCTTGATGTCTTCACGCTTGCCCCAGCCGTCCTTGCCGCGCTGGATATAGAGCACGGAGTTTTTATGCAACAGATGCGGCGTATCCCAGGTGCCGAAATCTATTTCGTAGTGCATCAGGCCCTTGGAGCCGAACACACGCACCGAGAAAATACCGGGCGAGGTCCAGCAGGAGCCGACGTAGCCGAGCTTGCCATCCTTGAAGCGCACCATTGACATCGACTGGTCATCGACTTCGGCGCCGACCGGCGACAGCTTGGAGGCCATCGACGACACTTCCTGCGGCTCACCGCCGAGCATGTGCAGCACGTCGAACTGGTGGATCGCTAGTTGCGACAGCGGGCCGCCGGGGGCACGGTCCTTGTACCAGCGCCAGGTCTGCGGCGTCAGTTCCAGCGCACGTTCGTTGGAAAAGTTGGCTTCCATGAAAGCGACGCGGCCGAGTTCGCCGGCGTCGATTTTTTCCTTGATGATGCGGATGCCAGCCATCAGGCGCGCGCTGTGGCCGACGGTGACGGTGACGCCGTACTGCTTTTGCAGGGCTTCGATCTTCAGGCCATCTTCCAGCGTCTGCGAGATCGGCTTTTCGGTGTAAACATGTTTGCCGCCCTTGGCGACGATTTCGGCCATCGGCAGATGCTGCTCGTTCGGCACGGTGAGGATCACGCCCTTGATTTCCGGATTGGACAGCATCGCCTGCATGTCGGGCACTGCGGGCACACCCATTTCGGCGGCGAAGGCGTCGCGTTTTTCCTGCGAGCGGCTGTAGCCGGCAACAATCTGAACCTTGTCGGATTGTTTGGCGGCGCGGGTCAGAACTTTGGCCCAGCGGCCGAGGCCGACGATACCGACTTTGACGGGGGTGCTCATGGATGCGTGCTCCTCACTGAATTTGAATGACGAATGGCTAATTGATGGCAAAAAACGGGGAAATCTGTGATCCGGCCCGGGCAAAACAAAGGCTTGCCGACGGCATCAGCTCGTAATATCGTATTACGGTATTACGGTAAGGGTCAACCGGCATGCGATGCAACTCAATGAATAACCTGAAAATCGAAAATATTCAGAAACTTGCAGCGCCTTTGCGGTTGCAGGTACTCGACGGTTTACGCCGCGCGATCATTGAAGGACGGCTGGCGCCGGGGGCGAGGCTGACCGAACGCGAACTCACCGAGATGATGGGGGTGTCACGCACCGTAATCCGTGAAGCGCTGCGCCAGCTCGAAACCGAAGGGTTGATCGCCAATGTTCCGAACAAAGGTCCGGTGGTACGCGCACTGTCTCAGGCGGAAGCGAAGGATCTTTACACCATACGCGCCGTGCTCGAAGGGCTGGCGGCGCGGCTGTTCGTGCAGAACGCCGGTGAAGCTGAACTGAAACGCCTGGCGCAGGCGCTGGACGTGGTGGCCGGCGCTTACGAACGCGGTGATGCGCAGGAAGTACTCGAAACCAAAAACCGGTTTTATGAAGTGCTTTTCGAAGGCGCCGGCAGCGAGACGCTCTCGTCAATGCTCAGTACGCTGCATGCGCGCATCTGGCGCTGGCGTGCGCTGGGGCTCTCGCACCCGCAGCGTTCCGACAGCCGTTCAAAGGAAAGCGTCAAGGGACTGCGCGCGATGCTCGCCGCCATCCGCAAGCGCGACGCCGAGGCGGCGGAACGGTTGACGCGCGACGAGGCGCACGGAGCTGCTGCCGAGGTCATGCGCCTGATCGAAATCGGCAGTAAAGCCGGTTGAGCGCGAATCGTTGATTACACTCAACCATCTGGAGTGGGGCTACTGCGCGGTCGTGCTGGTCGCCAGCTACGCGCTGCGCGGCAGCACCGGTTTCGGCGGTTTTGCCGCAATGCCGCTGCTGGCGCTGGTGATCCCGATGAAAGTGCTGGTTCCGGTGTGGACGCTGCTGACGATTTCGTCGTCGGCGACGCTGTTCGGCAAGGATCGCAAGCATGTGTCCTTCCCGATGATCCTGCGCATCCTGCCGTCGTGTACGCTGGGCATCCTGCTCGGGCTGTGGCTGTTCAAGACGCTGGATGCCGCGTGGTTGACGCGCGGGCTGGGCGCGCTGGTGTCCAGCTATGGGCTGTATGCCTTGTGGCAGACCCGCGGTAGCGGGCCGGCAACACCGCCCCCGCGCGCGGTCGCCACCGCGGCGAGTTTTCTTGCCGGTGCCGTGGGCACGATGTTCGGCACCATGGCGAGCCTGTTCTTCGCGGTTTACATGGATGCCATCCGTGTCACCAAGGATCAGTTTCGCGGCACGCTCGCAGCGTTGATGATGACGCTGGCAGTGATCCGCGGTCTGGGTTATTACGCCGTCGGAGAATTCGGTCGCGAATCGCTACTGCTGTTTGCCGCGGCGCTGCCCTTCATGCTGACCGGCATCTTTCTCGGCGACCGCATACACACCGGCATGAGCGAGAAGGTTTTCCGCCGCACGGTGTGCGCCATACTGATCCTCAGCGGCATTCCCTTGATGCTGAAATGACGGCGCCGCGCTCAGTGCTCGCTGCGGCGATGCGCTGACTGGGTGAGTTTCTCGGTGTAGGCGATCGCCATGGCCGACAGCACGAAAGTCATGTGGATCAGTGTCTGCCACATCAGCGTTTTTTCGTCGTACTGCGACGCGTTGATGAAGGTTTTCAGCAGGTGGATCGACGAGATGCCGATGATGGCGGTCGCCAGCTTGACCTTCAGCACGCCTGCGTTGACGTGCGACAGCCATTCCGGCTGGTCAGGGTGGCCTTCGAGATCCAGCCTTGATACGAAAGTTTCCCAGCCGCCGACGATGACCATCACCAGCAGGTTGGAGATCATCACCACGTCGATCAGGCCGAGGACGATCAGCATGATCTCCACCTCGGTGACGTTCTTCACCGTGAGCATCTGGACCAGGTGCACCAGTTCGGTCCAGAACTGCCAGACATAAACACCCTGTGCGACGATCAGTCCAAGGTAAAGCGGCGCCTGCAGCCAGCGGCTCATGAATATCCAGCGCGGCAGGCGGCGCAGCGAATTGGACGGTTTGTTGGTGTTGTTCATGGTTTTGGGGTTCGGTTGAGGCTTTGATTGAAGTGGGTCTGTTTCAGGCGCCACATTAAAATATTCAATTAAAACAATTAGTTAATTGATTATACCGCAGTCTTATCGCATGCAGATGACAACCTTGCCGACCACCTTGCGATCGCGCACGGTGGCCAGCGCTTCACGGTACTGCTCCAG
>CAMAYE010000084.1 GCA_945862135.1 Bordetella parapertussis | reverse complement strand
GATTCACTGGCCGCCACCATGCGCCTGGCAGTGCAAACCGGCGCCGCGACCAATCCCGATGCCTTCGCTGCAACCTTTGGCGTGAGCCGTCATGCCATTGATTCAATGATCATCGGCGCTGAAACGGAGCCGCAGCAGGCACCGATGCCTGCGCCTCAAGCAATGGCCTGGTCGGAAAAAGACCGCCAGATATTCATCGGCGCAGTGGTTGCAGCCACCGTCGCCGGCGCACTCATTGTTTTCATCTGAAAGACCCATATGCGCATTGCCGCCGTTGACGCCATTGCCATCGATATTCCGCTGAGCAAGAATTTCGGCGGGTCCACCTACAGCGTTCTCAAGCGCTCAACAGTCATCACCCGTCTGCGCACGGATGACGGACTGGTCAGCGAAATCTACAACGGCGACAACCGTGCCCACGGCCCGCAGATCGCGCATCTGGTGGCCAACGATTTATTCAATGCAATCAATGGTTTGTCTATATTTGAGCGGGAGCTGGCTTGGCAGCGCATGTTTGCGCTGACGCATTCCGCCGCTGACAAGAAGTTGTTGCTTGAGGCCATCGCCTGCATGGATTGCGCGATCTGGGATTTGATCGGCAAGGCGCTGGGCAAACCGGTGCGCGAACTGATTGGCGGTTTTACCGACCGCCTGCCGATCATTTCCATCGGCGGCTACTACATGCCGGGCAAGACCCACGCCGACATCGGCCGTGAAGTCGAGTCGTACCGCGACTTCGGCATGGCCGGCTGCAAGTTCAAGGTCGGCGGCCTGTCGCCGGAAGAAGATGCGCAACGCGTCGCAACCGCACGCAAGGCGGTCGGCGATGACTTCATCCTCTGTGTCGATGCCAACCGCGGCTGGGCCGCTGAAGACGCGATCCGTTTTGCGCGTCTTGTCGAGCCGTACAACATCCGCTGGTTCGAAGAACCCTGCCACTGGTATGACGATGCCGCGCAGATGGCACGCGTGCGCCAGGCCATCCCGATGCCGGTGGCCGCGGGCCAGAGCGAAATCACCAGCCATGCGATCCGCCGACTGATCGACGCCCGCGCGATTGATCTTGTCAATTACGATGCCTCCGAAGGCGGCGGCGTCACCGACTGGCTGCGCGCCGCCGGCATGGCCGCGGCTTCGGGCCTGTCGATGGCGCATCACGAGGAAGCGCAGATCGCCAGCCACATGCTCGCTGCAGTTCCCCATGGCACCTATGCCGAATGTTTCGCCGATCCACAGCGCGATCCGGTGTGGCAGCAGATGTGGGTAAACCGCCCCGCAATCAAGAATGGAGTGATGATGGTCGCCACAGACCCTGGTTTCGGCATTGAGCTGGACCAGGACATGGTGCGCCGGTTCCGCAGCAACTGAACCGGAGCACAAACCTTAGCAAGGAAGCACAATGATCCGATTACCCGCATTTCGTCCGCGTCTGCTCGAAATGTACGGCGAGTACACCGCCGCCCGCCTGCGCACCGACATCCTCTCCGGCATCACCGTCGGCATTCTCGCGCTGCCACTGGCGATTGCATTTGCCATTGCATCAGGCATGACGCCGGAATCCGGCATCTACACGGCGATCATCGCAGGCTTCATCATCTCGGTGCTGGGCGGCTCACGCGTACAGATCGGCGGCCCCACCGGGGCCTTTATCGTGATTGTGTACGGCATCGTGGTCAATTATGGTGTCGCCAATCTGCTGATCTGCACGCTGATGGCCGGCGTGATGCTGCTGGCAATGGGGCTGCTGCGCATGGGCACCTGGATTCGTTTCATCCCGGTGTCGGTGATCAGCGGCTTCACCAAAGGCATTGCGGTACTGATCCTGCTGTCGCAGGTCAAGGACTTCCTCGGGCTGACCACGGACAAACTGCCGGCGGAATTTTTTGCGCAAATCAAGGTGCTGGGGAACGCACTGCACACGCTGAACTGGCCGACAGTGGGATTAAGCGTGGCCTGCCTGATCCTGATCCTCGCGTGGCCGAAAAAATGGCGTATCGCGCCCAGCCCCATCGTCGCACTGGTGTTCGGTACCATAATCGTCGCCGTGCTGGATCTGCCGGTGGAAACCATAGGCAGCAAATTCGGCGGCATTCCGCAGCCGCTGCCATCGTTTGCCTTGCCCGAACTGTCACTGGACACCATCCGCCACCTGGTATCGCCGGCCATCGCCATCGCGCTGCTTGGCGCGATTGAATCACTGCTGTCGGCTACCGTCGCTGACAACATGATCGACGACCGTCATGACCCGAATCAGGAACTGATCGCGCAAGGCATCGCCAACATTGTCGCGCCGCTGTTCGGCGGCTTCTGCGCCACGGGCGCAATCGCCCGCACCAGCACCAACGTGCGCATGGGCGCTTTCGGTCCCGTCGCCGGCATCGTGCACGCGTTGACCCTGCTCGGCGTCATCCTCGTTGCGGCGCCGCTGGCTAAACATGTGCCGCTGGCGGCATTGTCAGCAATTCTTGTGGTTGTCGCCTGGAACATGGGCGAATGGGTTCATTTCGGCGAAATGCGCCGCTACACGATGAATTACCGCGCAATCCTGCTGGCGACATTCGTGCTGACGGTAGTGTTTGATCTTACCGTCGCCGTTGAAGTCGGCATGGTGATGGCCGCGCTGTTTTTCATCACGCGGATTTCTTCGCTGACGGATATCGTCGATAACGGCCCCGATACCATTACAGGGGAACAGGTGCGTTCCTACGAACTCTTCGGATCCCTGTTCTTCGGCTCGGCGAACCGCATCGAACCGTTGCTGGAACGTGCCGACCCGAAAGATCCGGCACGCGTGATCGTGCTCGACATGCAGAAAGCCATCAATGTCGATACCACCGGCCTCGACATTCTGGAAACCCTGCGCCGCAAGATGGAAAAAAACGGCAAGACGCTGATCATCACCGGTGCAGGCCTGCAGCCGATGTCCTTGTTCAAGCGCTCCGGCTTCGCTGAAAGGCTCGGTGAAGCAAGTCTGCTTCCGCACCGCGCCGCCGGTATCGCGCGGGCGCGTGAAATCGTCGGGAGCTGACACGATGCCTATGAATGAACCGATTGCCCGCCACCTTGTGGTGCGCGGCCGCGTGCAGGGCGTGGGTTATCGCAAATACATCGAATACAAAGCCGGCCAACTGGGTATCACGGGCTGGGTACGCAACCGTCTGGATGGCAGTGTTGAAGCCGTCGTTCAGGGCAGTCTTGCCGCGGTCGCTGAAATCATCGATTGCGCCAAACGCGGTCCGCGCGCGGCAGTTGTCGCTACCGTTGAGATCAGCGATTCCGAAGTGGGGCACGACAGTTTTGTCGTTCGCCCCACGGAATAAATTTTTAATTATTTTTTAAAATCAATAAGTTAAATTAACTCTTCGGTGTTGGTGCGCCGCGATGTATGGCCGCCGCACGTAGCGCAAGCTTCTCCGCCTCGGCCTTGCGGCCTAGCGCGACGAGCACCTGCGCAAGATTGTTCAGCGTGTGCGCAACGCTCGGATTATTGGGCCCCAGCGTTTTTTCCTTCATCGCCAGCGAACGCCGCAGCACCGGTTCAGCTTCGGCATTGCGCCCCTGGGCCTGGAGCACCGCACCGAGATTGTTCAGGCTCGCCGCGGTTTTCGGATCATCGCCATAGGCTTTTTCGAATATCGCCAGCACCCGGCGGTGCAGTTTTTCGGCATCAGCGAATTTTTTCTGCGCCTGCACGACATCCGCAAGATTATTGATCAGGATGCCAACCGCAGGATCACGCGGCCCCAGCGATTTCTCACGCAGGGCCAGCGCCCGGCGCAGTTCTTTTTCGGACTCCGGGTATCGTTGTGCAAATCGCAACACCAGGCCCAGCGTGGCGATGCTTTGATCAACAGCACGATGATTGCGCCCGAAGCTGCGTTCCGCTTCGATGATGGCCTCGCGTGCAAACAGCTCCGCCTGTTCAATGCTGCCCCGCTGCAGATGCAGATTAGCCTGATCGAAAAGCGTTTTCCATTCGGCCTCGCCGGCACTGACCGGAACAGACCACAATGAAAGCAGCAGAATGATGAACGCGTGACAGAAACTATTCAGCACCGCCACCCTGCTCAATATTGCTGCCATACAGAACCCTGACGTTTTCCGGACGCAGCCATTCCGACAACGAACGGATCAGGTCCTCGTTGATGTTTACCTGCCAGGCCGGACCCAGCTTGACTTCACAGCGTGCGCCGTTGCTCGAATACTCTACCGCCACCGGGCAGGCGCCCTGGCGATGCGGCGCCAGCAGTTCCTTGAGCTTGCTGCCGGAAGACTGGCCATTGCAGATGAGTTTTATGCCGCGGGCATAACGGTTACGCGCCTCGTTCAGATCCAGAACATTCAGCGCCTCAAGCCGCAGTGAATTATCGCCGCCGTTACCACCGTTTTCACCGTCTGACTCCGCGCTGCGATAACGCTGCTTGCCGCGGATTTCCATGACCAGCAATTCATCCTCTCGCAGCTTGTGGCGGAAACGGTCAAAGGCTTCGCGAAACACCACGATTTCGTGTTTACCGGTGTCGTCGGCCAGCAGCACGATGCCCATGCGACCACTGGCGGTGTTCTGCACACGCACCGACAGCACCACGCCGGCGACGCTGATCGAACGACCTGCGATGTCGCTGGCGGTCTGCAGTTCGCCCAGCTTGCGGCCCACCATCATGCGCACTTCATCGCGGTAGACGTTGAACAGGTGGTCGCTGCGGTAATACCCCAGCGCCAGTTTCTCGTTCTGCAGCAGCTCCTTCTTGCTCCAGCGCGGCAAATTCGACGGCGCCACCACGCGCGGCGCGTCGACCGCGTCGCCGAAAAGGCTGTTCTGCGAGGCCGAGCGACTGGCCTGCTCTGCCGATTCCAGCGCCAGTCCGACGCAGGCCATCAGTTCGGCGCGATTGTCGTTGACGCTGTCGAAGGCGCCGGCACGCACCAGGGATTCGACCACGCGGCGATTGACCAGGCGTTTGTCGACACGATGACAGAAATCGAACAGATCCTTGAACGGACCGCTGGCTTCACGGACTTCAACGATATGATTGATCGCGCCTTCTCCGGTACCCTTGATGCCGCCCAGACCGTAACGGATGCGCTTCACATCGACCGGCGCGAATCGGTATCCGCCGGCATTGACGTCCGGCGCCAGTACTTCGAGGCCGTTCTCGCGCGAGTCATCCACCAGTTGCTGCACCTTGTCGGTGTCGTTCATCACCGCCGACATGTTGGCCGCCATGAACGCTGCGGTGTGGTGCGCCTTCATGTACGCGGTGTGATAGGCCACCAGCGCGTACGCCGCGGCATGCGACTTGTTGAAGCCGTAGCCCGCGAACTTTTCCATCAAATCGAAAAGCTCGTCGGCCTTGGCCTGCGACAACCCGTTTTTCGCTGCGCCCTCGCGAAAGAGGCCGCGGTGTTCGGCCATTTCCTCGGGTTTTTTCTTGCCCATCGCGCGGCGCAGCAGGTCGGCACCGCCGAGGCTGTAGCCGCCGATGATCTGCGCCATCTGCATCACCTGCTCCTGATACACCATGATGGCGTAAGTCTCGGAGAGGATGCTTTCAACGCGCGGATCGGGATAACTGAAACGCTTGCCGTGTTTGCGCGCGCAGAACTCGGGGATCAGTTCCATCGGGCCCGGACGGTACAGCGCCACCAGCGCGATAATGTCGCCGAAGCGGTCCGGCTTGGCGCTTTTCAGCATGTCGCGCATGCCGCGCGATTCAAACTGGAACACGGCCGAGGTATTGGCCTGCTGAAAAATCGCGTACGACGCCTTGTCATCCAGAGGCAGTTTTTCCAGTTGCAGCGTAGACGAGGGATCCAGCTGACGGATGTAACGCAGGGTCCAGTCGAGAATGGTCAGCGTGGTCAGGCCGAGAAAGTCGAACTTCACCAGTCCGATGGATTCGACGTCGTCCTTGTCGAACTGACTAACCGCTGAATTTGAGGCGTCGGCGACATACAGCGGACAGAAATCGGTGAGTTTGCCCGGCGCGATCAGCACGCCGCCGGCATGCATGCCGACGTTGCGGGTCATGCCTTCCAGCGTGCCCGCGAGCTCCAGCAGCTCGGCGACTTCCTCTTCGTTTTTCTCGCGCTCGGCCAGCTGCGGCTCCATCTTGCGCGCCTCTTCCAGCGTGATCAGCTTGCCCGGCTGGAAGGGAATCAGCTTGGCCAGCTGGTCACAGAAGTTGTAGCCGAGATCGAGCACGCGACCGACGTCGCGCACCACGGCCTTGGCCGCCATGGTGCCGAAGGTGGCGATCTGCGACACCGAGTCGGCGCCATAACGCTGCTTCACATAATCGATGACGCGATCACGGCCATCCTGGCAAAAGTCGATATCGAAGTCGGGCATCGACACGCGTTCCGGATTGAGGAAGCGCTCGAACAGCAGGTTGTAACGCAGCGGATCGAGATCGGTGATGCCCAGGCTGTAGGCCACCAGCGAACCAGCGCCCGAACCGCGGCCGGGGCCGACCGGTACGCCATTGTTTTTGGCCCAGTTAATGAAGTCCGCAACAATCAGGAAGTAGCCGGGGAAGCCCATCTGCACGATGGTTTTGGTTTCAAACTCGAGCCGCTCGCGATAAGCCGGTTCCTGCTTTGCGCGTTCCGCGGCATCCGGATACAGCTCGGCAAGCCGCCCCGTCAGCCCTTCACCGGCACAGGCGCGCAGATGCGCCTCAAGGCTGACACCTTCAGGGGTCGGAAAATGCGGCAGGCGGCTTTTGCCCAGAGTCAGGCTGAGCGTGCAACGTTTGGCAATCTCGACTGAATTTTCGAGAACTTCTGGCACGTCGGCGAACAGTTCCGCCATCTCGGCCTGGGTCTTGAAATACTGTTCGGTGCTGAATTTCCGGGGACGCCGCTGATCCGAAAGTATGTAGCCCTCGGAAATGCACACCCGCGCTTCGTGCGCGCGGAACTCGTCGGGTTTGAGAAACTGCACCGGGTGCGTCGCCACGGCCGGCAGCCCCAGCTCACCGGCCAGTTGCAGTGCGCGTCCGACATGGGTTTCCACCGGCACCGATGCGGCACCGGCAGTCATGGCCTGCGGGCCCAGCCGCTGCACTTCGAGATAAAACCGCCCGGGGAACAGCCGTGACCAGTCGAGCGCCAGGCGTCGCGCATTGTCTTCCTGACCGGCAGCCAGCGCCTGGCCGACATCGCCCTGGTGCGCGCCGGACAGTGCAATCAGACCGCCGGTGCCGATCTCATCAAACCAGGCCTTCATCACCTCGGCGCGGCCGCGATACTGGTTGCTGCGGTAAGCGCGGGTCAGCAACTCACACAGCCGTAAATAACCCTCATGATTCTGCGCCAGCAACAGCAGACGATAAGCATTGTCGCGATCCGCCTCGTTGCTCAGCAGCAGGTCGCAGCCGATGATCGGCTTGACGCCTTTGCCGCGCGCCTCCTTGTAGAACTTGACCATGCCGAAGACATTGCCCAGATCGGTCAACGCCAGGGCCGGCATCCCATCCGCCTTCGCCGCAGCAACGGCATCCTCAATGCGCACGATGCCATCGACGATGGAATATTCGCTGTGCAGGCGGAGATGAACAAACGACGGTTGCATAGCCCGCTATTTTACGGCGTGCCGCCGGCCAGAATAATCCGCGCAGATAGCTTTGTTTTACACCAATAAAATCCGCCACATAGCGATGCATTCTGCGTACGAACTGTGCAGTTCACCGGCATGACCGCCGACTGCTGCGGCAGAATCCAGTAAAGAAATGCCGCATAATGCCGCGGCCTCCACGTGCCCTCCGCCCCTTCCTCGCCTTCGATGCCCAATACACGCCACACACCGCTGCCCCGTGCGGGAGTATTAGCGCTGATCGCCCTGTGCGCCGTCTGGGGCTATACCTGGGTCATCCTGAAGGAAGGCGTGCGCTACGCCGATCCCTGGGATTACGCCACGCTGCGCACCATCCCCGGCGCGATCCTGCTGTTTGGACTGGCAGCACTGCGCGGTGAAAAACTGGCGCTGCAATCACCTCGACACGTATTCATCCTCGGCCTGTGGCAGACCACCGCGTTCAACGCGCTGGTGTCATGGGCGCTGGTATCCGGCGCTGCCGGTAAAACCGCGGTGCTGGTCTACACCATGCCCTTCTGGACGGTGCTGATTGCCTGGCCGGTGCTGGGAGAACGCATCCGCGGCCTGCAATGGCTGGCCGTCGCGTTGTCGGCCGCCGGACTGATTCTGGTAGTCGAGCCATGGTCGCTGCAAGGCACCCCGGTCGCAAACGCGCTGGCGGTACTCACCGGCGTCAGCTGGGCAGTGGCTGCCGTACTGACGCGACGCTGGCGCGACCGGCTGGGCGCCGGTACCGTGGCGCTGACCGCATGGCAGATGCTGCTGGGCGGACTGGTACTCGGCGTCTGCGGATTCTTTCTGTCGGCACGTCCGGTGCAGTGGACACCGCACTTCTTGTTCCTGCTCGGTTATGCCACGCTCTTTGGAACGGCACTGGGCTGGGCCCTGTGGTTTTATGTGCTGAAGCTGCTGCCGGCTGGCGTCGCCGGACTGGCGGTGATGGCCGTTCCCGCCATCGGCGTCCTGTCATCACGCCTGCAACTCGGCGAACAACCCGGCACAGTTGAATCCATCGGCATGGCTCTGATCGTGGCGAGCCTCGCGGTGCTGTCCTGGGCCGCGCTACGCCAGCGCGGGATTGCCAATCGCATAAAACAATGACCATGAAACCCAGCCACTCGAACTTTCATCACTACAATGGCTTGCGCCACCATGTGCGCAGCTGGGGTGACTCGGCTGCGCCGCCGCTGTTCCTGCTACACGGCTGGATGGATGCATCGGCCTCGTTCCAGTTTGTCGTCGACGAACTGCAGCGCGACTGGCAGGTCATTGCACCGGACTGGCGCGGCTGCGGACTTTCCGGCTGGGCAACTGGCGGTTACTGGTTCCCTGACTATTACGCCGACCTCGAGGCGCTGCTGGAAATCTACTCGCCAGATGCACCTGCGCGACTCGTGGGACACAGCATGGGCGGCGTCATTGCCTGCACCTATGCCGGCATCCGGCCGGCGCGGGTCGCACAAGTGCTGTCATTTGAAGGTTTCGGCCTCAAGCGGACCACGCCTGCCGAAGCGCCAGATCGTTACCGCCGCTGGCTCGACGAACTGTCGGCAGAACCCCGCTTCCGCGTCTATGCCTCGTTCGATGCGTTTGCCAAACGCCTGCAAAGCGAAAACCCGCGGCTGAATCCGGAAAAAGCGCAATTCATCGCCCGTGCCTGGGCTCACGAAACCGCGACGGACAAAATTGAACTGTTGCATGACCCGCGCCACAAACGCGCCAATCCGGTGCTGTTTCGCATCGAGGAATTAATCTCCTGCTGGCGCGAATGTACGGCGCCGGTGCTGTGGGCATTCGCGCGCGACTCAAAAGGCACTGGATATCTGAGCGACACTCCGGCGCAGCTCGCCGAACGCAAAAATGCATTCCGCAATTATCGCGAAGCGTGGATCGACGATGCAGGACACATGATGCACCACGACCAGCCCGGAGCAGTCGCGCGCCTCATTGAGGAATTTGTTGGATGAATCGTCAATCCGGGGTGCTGACGCACCCCGGATGATGCAGGTTATTCCTGCAGAATATGCGGATAGGCAAATCCGAACGTCAGCAAAAAGACAAACACCTTGCCGACAAAACCCATCTTTTCGGAAGCATTCATATCCTTGAACTTCTTGCTGCTTGCCGCCGCCGCACTCCCCTGCGCAGCCTTGTTCTGCTTCGTCATGACAAAACTCCTTGGTTAAGGTTGAATAAATTCCGCCGCGCAGCGCCAGCCCGGCAATTGCCGAAGCCGCGGGAGCAAGCCGCCCGCAAGCGAATCCTGGAACCATACGATGCACAACCTGCTGTGAAGCTTGCGTGAAGTTTCGCAAACGATTGCACAAGGCCGGAAGCCCTGTAAAACTGACAGGTATCACCTTGACCGCTTATTGGACATTCCCAGCCTTGCTGACACATCACCATGCGTGACATACCCCTTATCGGCGTCCTTGGCGGCATGGGTCCACTCGCCACAGCCGATTTCCTGGCAAAACTGACAGCGGAAACCCCGGCATCCCGTGACCAGGACCATATTCCCTATGTGGTATGGGGTGTTCCGCAAATACCTGAACGGCCTGCCGCCATTCTCAACGGCGGCGCCTCACCTCTCCCCGACATGCTGAATGGCATCGCCAAACTGAAACAGGCCGGCGCCCGGGTCGTAGCCATCCCCTGCAATACGGCACACCACTGGCATGACGCTCTGGTCCTGTCGGGCGGACTCCCGATACTGCATATCGCCGATGCCGTCTGCGACGTTTTGACCGAAAACGGCATCACCGGGGGAAAGATCGGCCTGATCGGCACAGAAGGCACGATACAGGCCGGCTTCTTCCAGAAACGCTTTGCGGCGCGCGGACTGGAGTGCCTGCTAAGCAGCCGTGCTGACCAGGATCAACTGGTGCTGCCGGCCATCGCCTGCGTCAAAGCCCATGATCTGCAACGTGCGCATCGCCTGGCCATTCAAGCGGTCCAAAACCTGCTCGACAACGGTGCATGCGCCGTCGTGCTGGCCTGTACCGAAACACCGGTCGCCGTTGAATTTGCAGCACATCCGGCAGCCACGCACTGTATTGATGCAACACGTGCACTGGCACGGGCATGCGTGGCATGGCATCGCACGATGACACAGACACGCTAACCATCTGTAAATGATCAGTATTTTTTACAGGCGCCAGAGCCGGGCTGCTGGACAAAGCAGCAGGCTTCCCTTAGATTGCCCTTTGCAACGATTCTTCGCCGGGAAACAAACAACGGCCCCGACTCTTACAACTGCTACAGGAGATTTCCATGCTTCGCATTTCGCATCTGGTGGCCGCACTTGCCGCCGTGAGCCTGCTCACCGCCCCCGCACATGCCGCGGAACTCACCGGCACGCTGAAAAAAATCAAGGACACCGGCGTGATCAAGGTCGGCCATCGCGACGCCTCGGTGCCGTTTTCCTACCTCGATGACAAGCAGCAACCGATCGGTTACGGCGTCGACATCTGCATGAAAATCGTCGACAAGGTCAAAGCCGAACTGAAAATGCCGAAGCTGAAAGTCGAGTTCGTGCCGGTCACCTCGCAAACCAGGATCCCCATATTGATGGGCGGCAATATCGACCTCGAATGCGGTTCGACCACGAATTCGGTCGAGCGCCAGAAGCAGGTGGATTTCGCTCCGACTTATTTCGTCACCGGCACCAAGATCATCGTCAAGAAGAGCTCCGGCATCAAGGGTTACGACGACCTCAAAGGCAAGACCGTGGTCTTCACCCAGGGCACCACCAACGAACGCGCGATGAAGGCCTACAACGACGAGAAGAAACTCGGCATCAACTTCATCCCGTCCAAGGACCATGCTGAATCCTTCCTCGCCGTGCAGACTGACCGTGCCGCTGCCTTTCCGATGGACGATATCCTGCTCTACGGTCTGAAAGCAGGCGCCAAGAACCCGGATGATTTCGTTGTCATCGGCGAGTTCCTCTCCGACGACCCCTACGCGATCATGCTGCGTCGTGATGACCCGGCGTTCAAAAAACTGGTTGATGATGCCGTGACCACGATCTACAAGAGCGGCGAAATCAACAAGATCTACAAAAAATGGTTCGAGTCGAAAATCCCGCCCAAGGGAATCAACCTGAATTTCCCGATGTCCGATGGACTCAAGGCTGCGATCAAGAGCCCGAACAACACTGGTGTGGGCGCCTGCGGCAAGATGAAGTGCTGATGGCGAAGAACGTCTGAACCAAACCGGAGAGCACTGCTCTCCGGTTTTTTTTACCCTGCATTTACCGTTAAACTGACACCATGGATTTCAGCTTTCTCTCACAGCCGGCTTTTTCCGGCGGAGGCACCTATTTCGACTGGGTGATTACCGGCATCAAATGGACGATGCTGGTATCGCTGTGCGCATGGGTCATTGCCTTCACTGTGGGTTCGGTGCTGGGCGTCATGCGCACCACCAGGGTAATCTGGCTCAGAGGCCCTGCCACCGTTTACGTCGAGCTGTTCCGCAACATTCCGCTGCTGGTGCACATGTTCATCTGGTACTTCGTCATGCCTGAACTTGTGCCCAAGTCGCTGGGTCTCTGGATGAAGCAGGGCATGCCGATGCCCGAGTTCTGGAGTGCTGTTTTTGCGTTGGGTTTCTACACCGCATCACGCGTCGCAGAGCAGGTGCGTTCGGGGATCGAGTCCATTCCTAGAGGACAGACTCATGCCGCGCTGGCCACCGGCCTCACCATGCCGCAGGTCTACCGCTACCTGCTGCTGCCGATGGGCTACCGCATCGTGGTTCCGCCGCTGACTTCCGAATTCCTCACCATCTTCAAGAACTCTTCTGTCGCGCTGACCATCGGCGTGCTCGAACTGACCGCCCAGGCCCGCACCATCTCCGAATACACCTTCCGCACCTTCGAGATCTTTACGCTGGCCACCATCGTCTACGTGGTGATCACACTGGCCGTGGTGGTCATCATGCAGTTGGTCGAAACAAAGATTCGTGTGCCGGGCTATATCGGCACGGGACGCTAATTCATGTTCAGCGATTTCGACTTCGACGTCATCCAGCGCGCACTGCCCTATATGGGCCAGGGCATGATGTTTTCGCTGGGCCTCACCGCGCTGGCCATGATCGGCGGCATTGTCCTCGGCACCGTATTGGCACTGATGCGCCTGTCCAGCATCAAGGCGATCAGCCTGCCCGCCAGCGGCTACGTCAACCTGTTGCGCTCGACGCCGCTGATCCTGGTGATTTTCTGGTTCTATTTTCTGGTGCCGATCGCCATCAAGCACATTTCCGGCGACAGCTACGCCCAGGGCATCGGCCCCTTCCATTCGGCGCTGATCGCCTTCACGCTGTTCGAGGCTGCTTACTATTGCGAAATCATCCGCGCCGGTATCCAGAGCGTGCCCGCAGGTCAAATCAACGCCGCCTATGCGCTGGGGCTCAATTACTGGCAGGCCACCATCCAGGTCGTGCTGCCGCAGGCCTTCCGCAACATGGTGCCGATCCTGCTGACCCAGGGCATCATCCTGTTCCAGGATACTTCCCTGGTGTATGTAGTGGGCCTCACTGATTTCATGGGTGCGGCCAGCAAGGTCGCCCAGCGTGACGGACGGCTGGTGGAAATGTACCTGTTCGCCGCATTGGTTTATTTTGTCCTCTGTTTCATCGCGTCGTTAATCGTCAAGCGGCTGCAAATGCGCATCACCCCGCCGCGTTAGGAAGGCAATTCCCCATGGCCATGATCGAATTCAAGAACATCAGCAAGTGGTACGGCAACTTCCAGGTGCTGAAAAACTGCACGACGCAGGTCGAAAAGGGCGAAGTCATCGTCGTCTGCGGACCCTCGGGTTCGGGAAAATCGAC
>CAMAYE010000083.1 GCA_945862135.1 Bordetella parapertussis | reverse complement strand
CATCCGTTTTCTTTCAGTGGCTCACGAACAGAATGCGGCGCACATGGCCGACGGTTATTCGCGGGTGACCGGCAAACACGGCGTGTGTATTGCGCAGAATGGTCCCGGCATCACCAATTTCGTTACGGGCATTGCCGCGGCGTACTGGGCGCATTCGCCGGTGGTCTGCGTGACGCCGGAGTCGGGCAGCCTGAGCATGGGCCTCGGCGGTTTCCAGGAAACCGAGCAGATGCCGATTTTTTCGAAAATCACCAAGTGGCAGGTGCACGTCAATTCGCCGCTGCGCATCGCCGAGCTGACCGGCCGTGCTTTTGATATCGCGATGGCCGAACGAGGTCCGGTGCAGGTGAACATTCCGCGCGATTATTTCTACGGTGAGGGTGAATACGATATTCCGCAGCCGCACAAGCTGGAGCGCGGCGCCGGTGGTCCGGAGTCGCTGGATGCCGCTGCGCGCATGCTGGCCAAGGCCAAGTTCCCGGTGATCCTGTCCGGCGGCGGCGTGATCATGGCCGGCGGCATCAAGGAATGTGCGGCGCTGGCCGAGTACCTGACCGCGCCGGTGGTGAATTCCTATCTGCATAACGATTCCTTCCCGGCCAGCCATCCGCTGTGCTGCGGTCCGCTGGGTTATCAGGGCTCGAAAGCGGCAATGAAATTGATCTCGAAGGCTGACGTCGTGCTCGCGCTGGGTTCGCGCCTCGGCCCCTTCGGCACACTGCCGCAGCACGGCCTCGACTACTGGCCGAAAAACGCCAAGATCATCCAGATCGATGCTGATTCGCGCATGCTGGGTCTGGTCAAGAAAACCACGGTGGGTATCTGTGGTGACGCCAAACACGCGGCCGTTGCGCTGCTCGAGCGCATCAAGGCCATTGCCAAAATGACGCCGAACAAGGCACGGCTGGCGGAAGTGCAGAAAGAGAAAAAAGCCTGGACCGAGGAGCTTGAAAAATGGCCGTCGCCGAATACCAAGACCCGCATCGGACCTCGCCAGGCGCTGGCTGCGCTGGCGCGGGCGATGCCTAAAAACGCCATGGTCTCCACTGACATCGGCAATGTCTGCTCGGTATCGAACAGCTATCTGCATTTCGAGCAGGCGCCGTCCTTCCTTGCTGCGATGAGCTTCGGCAATTGCGGTTACGCCTTCCCGGCGGTGATGGGTGCCAAGGTCGGCCGTCCGGACCGTCCGGCGATTGCCTATGTCGGCGACGGCGCCTGGGGCATGAGCCTGAATGAGGTGATGACCTGCGTGCGCGAAAAAATCCCGGCGATTGCCGTGGTCTTCAACAACGGCCAGTGGGGCGCGGAAAAGAAAAACCAGGTCGATTATTTCGAGAACCGTTTCCTCGGTACCAATCTGCAGAACCCGAATTTCGCCGATGTTGCGGAATCCATGGGCGCGCAGGGGCTGACGGTGGAACATGTTGATGAGGTCGGCGACGCCTTGCGTGCTGCGGTGCGTTCCAACAAGCCGACCGTAATCAACATGATGCTGACGCAAGAGCTGGGCGACCCGTTCCGCCGCGATGCTTTCCGCCAGCCGCAGCGCCTGTTGCCGAAGTACCGCAAGTACAGCGCGAAGCAGTACCGCTGAAGCTTATGCAATCCAGGGAAAAGCCGGCCTGCGCCGGCTTTTTCATCCGATGAAAACCCGCTCCAGCAAAGCCGCACGACTCGAAGATGTTGCCCGTCTCGCCAAGGTATCAACGGCGACGGTGTCGCGCGCGCTGACGCTGCCGCACAAGGTCAAGGCACGCACGCTGGAGCGTGTGCAGCAGGCGGCCAGTACGCTGGGTTATGTCGCACACGGTGCGGCACGGGCGCTGGCTTCACGGCGCACGCATACCATAGGCGCGGTGGTGCCGACGCTCGACAACGCGATTTTCGCCAATACCATTCAGGCCTTGCAGCGCACGCTCGATGCTGCGGGTTATGTGCTGCTGCTGGCCAGTCATGAGTTCGACGCCGACATCGAAGCACGCGTGACGCGCACGTTGATCGAGCGCGGCGTCGACGGGCTGGTGTTGCTGGGCACGACGCACCATCCTGACATCTACCGCATGCTCGAGTCACACAACCTGCCCTACGTGCTGACCTGGGCCTTTGATGAAAGCGGCAATCGTCCCTGCGTGGGATTTGATAATCGCGCAGCAGGGATGTGCATCGCCAATCATCTGCTCGACCTTGGCCACCGCCGTTTTGCGATGATCTCGGGCATTACCGAGAACAATGAGCGAGCGCAGGAACGCCTGGCCGGCGTGCGTGAAGCGCTGACGGTGCACGGGATTGCATTGTTGCCGGAAGCGGTAGTCGAAAAGCCGTATACCCACACCGGCGGCCGCGAGGGTTTACGCGAATTGCTGAAGGGCAGCGAACCACCGACGGCAGTGATCTGCGGCAATGACGTATTGGCGATCGGCGCGATTGCCGAGTGTCATTCCCGGGGCTTAAAGGTGCCCGATGATGTGTCGATTACCGGTTTTGACGATATGGAGATGGCGTCGCTGATCACACCGGCGCTGACCACCGTGCGTTTTCCGACTGCGGAAATGGGGGTTTATGCGGCCAATCACCTGCTGGCTCGACTGGACGATCAGGCCGTTGAATTGCGCAACAAATTGCCGACGGAATTGATTGTTCGCGCCAGCGCCGCGGGACCAGCTCGCAACTAGGTGTTATGCCAGCGCCTTGCGCGCTTTGGTGATCGCAGCCTTCACCCGGGCCGGTGCGGTGCCGCCGATATGGCTGCGGCTTTTCATCGAACCCTCCAGTGTCAGTGCTTCAAACACTTCGGGGCCGATCAGGCTGGAGAACTGGCGTAGATCATCGAGCGACATTTCGGACAGATCACAACGCCGCGTTTCAGCCTGGCGTACGGCCTGTGCCACGACTTCGTGCGCTTCGCGGAACGGCAGGCCTTTTTTGACCAGGTAATCCGCGAGATCCGTGGCGGTGGCATAACCTTCGCGCGCGGCGGCACGCATGGCGTCCGGTTTCACCGTAATGCCGCCGACCATGCCGGTAAACACGGCCAGACTCATCAGCAGCGTATCCATGGTGTCGAGCAGCGGTTCCTTGTCTTCCTGGTTGTCCTTGTTATAGGCCAGGGGCTGGCCTTTCATCAGGGTCAGCAGAGCAACCAGATGGCCGTTGACGCGGCCGGTCTTGCCGCGCACCAGTTCGGCGACATCAGGATTTTTTTTCTGCGGCATGATCGACGAGCCGGTGCAGTAGCGGTCAGCGATGTCGATGAAGCCGAAACGCGGACTCATCCACAGGATCAGCTCTTCACTGAAGCGTGACAGATGGGTCATGGTCAGTGCGCCGGCGGCGACAAATTCGATCGCGAAGTCGCGGTCGGACACGGCATCCAGCGAATTTTCGCAGACACCATCGAAGCCGAGTTCCTTGGCGACCATCTGGCGGTCGATCGGGAACGAGGTGCCGGCGAGCGCGGCGGCGCCCAGCGGCAGCCGGTTCACGCGTTTGCGGCAGTCGGCAAAACGCTGTGCGTCGCGCGACAGCATTTCGAAGTAGGCCAGCAGATGATGTGCGAACGATACCGGTTGCGCGACCTGCAGGTGGGTGAAGCCCGGCATCACCGTTTCAGTGTGTTTCTCGGCGAGGTCAAGCAGCGCGCGTTGCAGCCCCTTGATCAGCGTCAGCACGTGGTCGATGCCGGCACGAAGGTACAGACGCACGTCGGTGGCGACCTGATCGTTGCGTGAACGTCCGGTATGCAGTCGTTTGCCGGCCTCACCGACCATGTCGGTCAGACGGTTCTCGATATTCAGATGAACATCTTCAAGGTCCAGCGACCACGGGAAGGTGCCTTCGCGGATTTCCGCGCCGATGCTGGCAAGCCCTTTTTCAATGGCTTCGAGATCAGTGGCCGTCAGGATGCCGACCGCGCGCAGCATGCGTGCATGGGCGATTGATCCCTGGATGTCGAACTCTGCAAGGCGCTGGTCGAATCCGACCGATGCCGTGAAACGTTTGACCAGGTCATCAACGGGTTCGCTGAAGCGGCCGGACCAGGGTTTGGTGGCGCTGGGTTTTGCACTGCTGCTGGGAGTTTTTTCTTTTGCGGACATGGTGTTGCGAACGGCCTGTGGGTGGGGCCTGCTAGAATGAAACAGTCATGGCGCAGAGTATAAATCATAACGCCCACAGCGGCGCCCTTCCCGACTTCCGTAATCTCGGAATATTGCTGCGCATCTTGTTGATCGTGAATGGCGTTGCCTTGCTGGCGGCGCTGCTGCAGGTGCAAAGCGTACGTGAATGGCCGCGCCAGTTCACTGCCAACGCGGCATTGGTCGAACCATTGCTGATAGTCAGCCTTCTGGTGCTGGCGGCGGTGAGCGGGCTGTTGCGCAGGCTTTCCTATGGCGTGGGTGTTATCGCAGTGCTGGTGGTTGAAATTGCGTTGACCAGCGTCCTGCATTACGCCAGCCACTGGCTGCTGATCGTGGATCCGGCTTCGTTGATGCGCTGGCTGCTGATCGTTGTTCTGGTGACTGCGATGCTGCTGGCGTATTTCGATCTGCGGGGCCGCGCCTTGTCGCCTGCGCTGGCCGAGGCCCGGCTGCAGGCGCTGCAGGCGCGCATCCGCCCGCATTTCCTGTTCAACAGCATCAATGCCGTGTTGTCACTGGTACGGCAGGAACCGCGCCGCGCCGAAACGGCGCTGGAGGATATGGCGGGTTTGTTTCGCGCACTGATGGCCGACAACCGGGAGCTGACGCCTTTGGCCGACGAGATCGAGCTGTGCCGGCAATATCTTGATCTGGAGCAGTTACGTCTCGGCGACCGGCTGCAGGTGGAATGGCATATCGACAAGATGCCACGCGATGCGCTGGTGCCTCCGCTGACCTTGCAGCCTCTGCTGGAAAACGCTGTTTACCACGGCATTGAGCCGAGCGAGACGCCTGGCGTGGTCAGCATCAACATCTATGCAGTGCGTGACCGGTTGCACATGGTGCTGCGCAATCCTTACTGCGCAAGCGGTAGCCATCATGCGGGCAACAAGATGGCCGTGGGCAACATTCGCGAGCGCTTGCAACTGCATTTTGATGTGGCTGCGGAACTGACAACCCGAGTCGGAGACAGCATGTATGAGGTGCGCATTGCCATGCCCTATGCCAAGCCGGGGCGAGCATGAGTGAGATGCCGTTGCGTGTGCTGATCGTCGATGACGAAGCGCCGGCGCGCAGCCGCATGCGTGATCTGCTTGCGGATATCGGCGACGCGCTGCCGGTGATTGTTGCCGGCGAGGCAAGCAACGGTCGTGAAGCTTTGCAAATCGCGGGTTCCGGCGGGGTTGATGTGGTGCTTCTGGATGTGCGCATGCCCGGCATGGATGGTGTTGAAGTTGCGCAGCATCTGCGACAGGCCGCTTCGCCGCCAGCCGTGATTTTTACGACGGCTTACGACAGTTATGCGATCAGCGCGTTTGAGTTGCATGCCGTGGATTACCTGCTGAAACCGATTCGTGCCGCCCGATTACAGGAGGCATTGTTGCGCGCGCGGGGGATGATGCCCAAGGATGGTGTGCTGCGCGAACTGCAGCAAACGCCGCGCACCTGCCTCAGCGCTGCGGAGCGCGGCAAGGTTCATCTGATTCCGGTGGAAGACATTCTGTTCCTGCGTGCCGAGCTGAAGTACGTAACCGTGCGCACCGCGGAACGCGAATATCTGATTGAGGAGTCCCTGACGCGTCTGGAGCAGGAATTTGCCGAGCGTTTTGTGCGCGCGCATCGTAATTGCCTGGTTGCGCGCACGGCGATACGCGGGTTCGAGCGCGTCGGCGGCGATTCCGGAGAAGGACCCTGGCAGATTTTGCTGGCGGGGATTGACGAACGTCTGCCGGTGAGCCGCCGCCAGCAACATATCGTCCGTGAGCTGACGCGCTGATTCCGGGGCTTATCAGCGCCGGCGCATCTTCGAGAGACCGGCTTCTATGCCCTGTTCGATGTAGAGCCGGTAAAAATCCTCGCTGATCAGTCCGACGATCGGCGGTCCGATCCGATTGCCCTCGGCATCAAAGAAAATCAGCGTCGGCACCCGTCTCGCTCCGAGGCTGCGCGCAAAGGCTTTGTGCGTTGTCGCTGTGCCCGTGAAATCGCGCAGCGGCGTGGTGCGATCCACGTCAATTTCGCGGATCAAAACCCGGTGCCGCCATTCCGGATCAGTCTGCAAAGGGACTAAATAATCCCGGCGCGCGATGGCACAGTAGGGGCAGGACTGTTGCATGAAGGCGATCAATACGGGGACACGTTTGGCGCGCGCTTCTGCTGCGACCTGTGCCAGATTGTCCGCGGCCAACAACTGCGATAGCGCTGGAGCGGCATCCAGCAGGGCGCATGCTACAATAAAAACTCGGCAGTATCTTAAAATATTCAATATAATCAATATGATACAGAGTGTTCGCGGGCGTGAGGCCGGTTCGATCGTGATTGCCACGCGGGAATCGGCGCTGGCGCTTTGGCAGGCACGGCATGTGCAGGCTGAACTGCAACGATTATATCCGCAGCGTTCGGTTTCGATTCTCGGCATGACCACTGAAGGTGACCGCAATCTCGGCAGTTCGCTCGCCAAAATCGGCGGCAAGGGTTTGTTCGTCAAGGAACTCGAGGACGCGCTCGCCGACGGTCGCGCCGATCTCGCGGTGCATTCGATGAAGGATGTGCCGATGCACCTGCCGCCGGGATTCGCGCTGGCAGCGACGCTGGAACGTGCCGATCCCCGGGATGCGTTAGTGTCCAACCAGTTTCATTCGCTTGCGGAAATGCCCGCAGGTACCCGCGTCGGCACTTCCAGCCTGCGCCGTGAATGCCAGTTGCGCGCGAATTTTCCGCAACTGGTGATTGAGCCGCTGCGCGGCAATGTGCAGACGCGTCTGCGCAAACTCGATGAAGGGCAGTACGGTGCGATCATCCTCGCTGCCGCCGGTTTGAAACGGCTCGGCCTCGCGGAACGCATCGCGGCTTTGCTGACGCCCGAAGAAAGCCTGCCGGCCGTGGGCCAGGGCGCTCTTGGCATCGAGTGCCGCGATGATAGCCATGATGTTTTTGAACTGCTTGCGCCGCTGGTGCATGCGCCGACACGGCAATGCGTGCTGGCCGAGCGCGCGTTTTCCCGCGCACTGGCCGGGAGCTGCAATGTGCCCCTTGCCGGATTTGCCGAAATTGCCGGCGAGCAGTTAAGTCTGCGTGGTCTCGTTGGCGCACCTGATGGATCGCTGGTCATCCGCGGGGAAGCGGCGGGCACCCCGGATGCGGCCGAGGCGGTTGGTCTGACACTGGCCGCTGACCTGAAGGGCCGGGGTGCTGCCGACATCCTCTCGGCGCTTGCGCAGCAATCATGAATGCTGCTGCGGCACCGCTGGCCGGCCGCGGCATTGTCGTGACCCGGCCGGCGCAACAGTCCGGGTCGCTTGCCAACAGAATACGTGCCGCTGGCGGGAATCCAATCCTGTTTCCGGTACTGGAAATCGTCGAAACCGATGACCTGCGGCCGCTGATCGACGTGATCAACCGGCTGGATGAATATCAATTGGCTGTGTTCATCAGCCCCAATGCCGTCGTGCGTGCAATGAAGCAGGTTGTCGCTCGCCGCAGCTGGCCGGCGACGCTGCATGTCGCCGCCATCGGCAAGGGCAGTGTTCGCGAACTCGAACGTTGCGGCATCACCGGTGCGATTGCGCCGGACCGCCAGTTCGACAGTGAACATCTGCTGGAATTGCCCCGATTATTGTCGGTGGCAGGACAGCATGTGGTGATTTTCCGTGGTGACGGCGGGCGCGAATTGCTGGGTGATACGCTGACCGCGCGCGGGGCGCAGGTGGATTATGTCGAGTGTTATCGACGCGCCCGGCCGCAGACTGCAGCGACACCGTTACTGGCCGCATGGGAAGCCAATGCATTGCACGCCGTGACGATTACCAGCAGCGAGGGCATGCGTAATCTTTATGAGATGGTCGGGGAATCGGGCCGGGCGCGACTGAGCGGCACCCCCGTATTTGCGCCACATCCGCGTATTGCCGCTGTCGCAAGCGAACTCGGTTGCAGCCAGGTCATCAATAGCGCGCCCGGAGATGATGGATTGATGGAGGCGTTGCAGCGCCATTTCCGGGTGTAAAAGCGCTGCATGGCGCATGCTATCCTCCACTCATGAATGAAAGCCAACAACAGGCGCCGAATGAATCTGCTGCCGCTGTCGCCGATGCTGTGGTGACGGCATCGCCGGCTGACAAGCGATTGCCGCTGCTCGCGTTGATCGTGGCGGTTGCAGTGGCGTTGTTCTCCGGTTACCAGTGGTACCGCAATCGCGGCGAGGACGACGCATTGCGCCGTGAACTCGCGCGGCGTCTTGCGGAAATGGAAGTCCAGAACAAGGAAGCTGCAGGACGGGCCACACAGGCCGCAACGGCGCTGCGGGAGGCGGAGGTCAAGCTCGGCGTGCTGGAAGCGAAGCTGGCCGAGTCGCAGAGCCAGCAGATCGCGCTGGAGACCCTGTATCAGGAGCTGTCGCGCAATCGTGATGAATGGGCGTTCGCTGACATTGAGCAGTCGGTGTTGCTGGCAAGCCAGCAGTTGCAGGTCGCGGCCAATGTGCGGGCCGCATTGATCGGTCTCGAGAACGCGGAAGCCCGCTTGCAGCGCATGGATCAGCCGCGTTATGCAGGGCTGCGCCGGGCTTTGGCGCGTGATATCGATCGACTCAAGGCGTTGCCGTTGGTCGATGTTTATGGCGCCAGCGCCCGGCTGGATGACGTGATTGCGGCGGTGGACCGCCTGCCGCTGGCAATGGATGCGCGTGCCCGGCCGGACAAGTCGGCGCCTGTGGCGCCTGCTGCCGTTCCCGCATGGGAGCAGGTGCTTCGGGAAATCTGGCAGGAACTGAGGCAACTGGTGCGTATCCAGCGTACCGGTGTGCAGGATGCAGCATTGCTGGCGCCGGAGCAGGCTTTTTTCCTGCGCGAAAATCTCAAGCTGCGACTGGTGGGCGCGCGAGTAGCCCTGCTGTCTCGCGACAGCAAGAGTTACCACGTTGACCTGCGGGCCGCGCTCGGCGTCCTGGAACAGCATTTTGAAAAAAGCGACCCGGCAGTGCTGGCCATGAGCGGCACATTGCGCAAACTGCAGACGGCACAGGTGCAGGCCGACATTCCGGATCTTGCGGAAACGCTGGAGGCACTGCGCAAGCTGCGTTTGCCGCGCGGCAAATCGTTGAATTGAGCGGACTGTAATGCGCTGGCTGATCTGGATACTCGGAATTGCTGCCTTTGCAACGGGCCTGACCTTGATCGCTGATCTCAATCCGGGTTATGTGCTGATTGCAATTCCCGGACAGCGCATCGAGCTTTCGCTCAATTTTGCGCTGATACTTCTGGCATTCGGCTTCATCGCAGCATATCTGCTGCTGCGCCTGCTGGCCACGACCGTCAGTTTGCCGTCGCGAGTGTCGCGGTTCCGGGAAGCGCGTCGCCGTAATGCTGCGTACCAGGCGATGGCAGAAGCACTGCGTGAATTTTTTTCCGGACGATACTCGCGCGCCGAAAAGACGGCAATGCGTGCAGTCGAGCTGGGAGCGCCCGAGGATGTTGGCGTCGTGGTTGCCGCGCATGCGGCACACGGGCTGCGGGCGCGGGAGCGGCGCGACGAATATCTTGAAAGGCTGGCTGCAGATTCGAACAAGCCGGATGCGGTCAAGGCGGTGAGTCGCGCGCAGATGCTTCTGGACGACCGCCGGCCGGAAGAGGCGCTGGCGGCTCTGGCGCTGCTGCCGGCCAAGCATACTGCAGCGCTGCGCCTTGAATTGCGTGCGCGGCAACGCATCGGCCAGTGGGACCTGGCACCGGCTTTGATTGACCAACTCGAAAAACGCGGCGTGTTCAGCGCTGACCAGGCAGATGCGGAGCGGCGCCATGCGTGGCGGCAATTGCTGGAGCGCCGATCCGGCGATGCCGCCGGGTTGAAGGATCTCTGGAAACGTTTGCCCGAGCGTTATCGTCGCGAGTCATCGATTGCCGCTGCGGCGGCCATGGCATTTCATGAGATGGGTCTTTGCGATGAGGCGAAGGGGATCATTGAATCCAGCCTGGATGCCGACTGGGATGGCGGACTCGTCACCCTTTACGGTGAATGCAGGTCCGGCAATGTGTTGAGTCAGATCGAGCGTGCCGAGCGCTGGCTGCGTGAACACCGCAATGATGGCGCACTGTTGCTGGCTTTGGGGCGCTTGTGCGCACAGCAGCAATTGTGGGGCAAGGCGCAGAGTTATTTTGAAGCGAGTATTGCGATCGAGCCGACATATTCGGCCCATCTTGAGCTCGCGCAACTGCATGACCGTCTGGAGCGTGCCGATGATGCGCGCACACATTACCGCGCCAGTCTTGAGCTTGCAGTTGGGCAGCTCAAGCAGGCCGGCGGCGGTCGCAGACGCCGATTGATCTGAACGCTAAATTCCCGGCGCAGCTGCCGGCGTAAACGCGTCCGCAAAAAATGCAGACTCTGGCAAGCCGCGCTGGGTGCAGAAATCGTGATGCGCCGCTTCAATCATCGCCGGTGCACCGCAGGCATACACCTCATGGCTGGATAGATCCGGCAGGTCTTGCATCACCGCCTGATGGACAAGGCCGCGGCGGCCGTCCCATTTATCGCCGTCGGCCACGTCAGACAAAACAGGGACGTAGGTGATGTTATGTTCACGTTGCCAGCTTTGCGGGAGTTCATCCAGGTAAAGATCTGCAGGGCGGCGTGCGCCGCGGTACAGAACCATCGGCCGCTTCAGCTTGTTGTGGATGGCATGTTCGATAATGGCCTTGATCGGCGCAAAACCGGTACCGCCTGCAACCAGCACGAGCGGTTTTGTGGTGTCTTCGCGCAGGTAGAAGCTGCCGTACGGTCCTTCGAAGCGCAGGATGTCTTTTTCCTTCATTCGTGTGAAAACATGCGTGCTGAACGGCCCACCGTAGTTGCGCAGATGCAGCTCCAGCAAACCATCGTCGTGCGGCGGGTTGGCCATTGACAGGCTGCGTCTTGTGCCGTCCTTGAGCAGGATGTCGATGTATTGTCCGGCCAGGAACTGCAGCCTTTCCGCTGCCGGTAGTTTGAGTCTGATGCGCATGACATCAGGCGCGACCAGTTCCAGTGTTTGAACCCGGCAGGGGAGCATCTTTACCGGAATATCCTTGACCGCGCCGATTTCGCGGCATTCGATGACCAAATCCGACTGCGGCAGCGCCTGACAGAACAGCGCGGCGCCTCGCGCGCGTTCTGCTGCAGGCAGCACGCTGTCGAGGGATTTGCCATGATCGACGTTGCCTTCAATGATTTTGCCCTTGCAGGAACCGCAGGCGCCATTGCGGCAGCCGTAGGGCAGCATGAAGCCCTCACGCAATGCGGCTTCGAGTACGGTTTCGCTTTCCTGCGCGATGAAAGCGTGGCCGCTGGGACGGATTGTGATCTGCCGGGACATTGCGGGATTTCCGGGGTTCAGTGCGAGGTGACTGCGCTAGAATAAGACACTATATGAAACGCCTGCTGATCATCGGTTGTGGTGACGTTGGATTGCGCGTCGCGATGCTACTGCGTTCGCGCCACCGCATTTATGCGTTGACCCGTGACGCCGAGCGTAGCGCCGCATTGCGCGACCTCGGTCTGATGCCATTGACCGGGGATCTGGACCGTCCGGCAACGCTGGACGGACTTGCAGGCATTGCGCATGACGTCATCCACCTCGCTCCGCCACCGGCCGTAGGCACTGCCGACACCCGCACCGCCCACCTGATTGCTGCGCTCGGGCGGGGCCGCAGTCTACCACAGCACTTTGTGTACATAAGCACAAGCGGCGTGTATGGTGATTGTAGCGGCGCTCTTGTCAATGAGACCAGTCCGTTGCGGCCGCGGACTGACCGCGCGCGCCGCCGCACCGATGCGGAACGACGTTTGCGCGAGTGGGGGGCGCGGACAGGGGTGTGCGTGAGCATCCTTCGTGTCCCCGGCATTTATGCGGCCGACCGCCTGCCTGTCGCGCGGATTGAACGCGGTACCCCGGCACTGCTGCCGCAGGACGATTCTTATGTGAACCATGTGCATGCCGACGATCTGGCGCGCATGGTGGTCGCCGCATTGCATCGCGGGCAGGCGAATCGCAGTTACAACGCCAGCGACGATGCGCCGCAGAAAATGGGAGATTATTTCGATCTCGTTGCCGATCGTTTCAGCCTGCCGCGTCCGCCACGTGTGGGGCGCGCCGAGGCACGCGCCGTACTGCCTGAAATGTTGTACTCATTCATGAGCGAATCGCGCCGGCTGACCAATCAGCGCGTCAAGCAGGAGTTGCGGGTGCGGCTGCGATATCCGACCGTGCGTGAGGGCATCGCGGCTGCGGCTCCGATGTTGGAGCAGCGGCATGTCCGGTGATGCGGGCCAAGTGCTGTTGGTGATGTGCACTTTGCCGGATGAACCTGCTGCACGGCAGCTCGCACGGAATCTGGTCGAATCAGGGTTGGCGGCCTGTGTCAATGTGCTGTCCCCATGCACTTCCACATACCGCTGGCAGGGTGTGACAGAGGAAGCCACTGAAATTCCGGTGATGATCAAGACATCGGTGCAGCGTTATCCCGAACTGGAAGCGGCCATCCTCGCCCGCCATCCGTATGAACTACCCGAGATCGTTGCGGTCCCAGTGACGCGCGGCCTTCCCGCTTATCTTGAATGGGTGGCGGGTGAGACCCGCACCGCATAATTCCGAATTCAGCCACATTTTTCAGGCGCTCAGATGATCTTTCGCTGGTTATTCGTGCTGTTGCTGGTATTCAGCGGTTTTGCACATGCAGCCGAACCCGAACTGCTTGAACCGGAGAAGGCTTTTTCCTTCAGCGCGCGTGTGGTGGCGCCCGATGCGATCGAAGTGCGTTATGTGATCGCAAAAGGCTATTACATGTATCGCGACAAGTTCCGGTTCACGCTGGAACCGGCCGTCGCAGCAGGGGGCGAACCGCAATTACCGCCAGGTATCATCAAGAAGGATGAATTCTTCGGGGAAGTGGCGGTTTATCGCGACGAGGCGCGCATCACGCTGCCGCTGAATCGAGACAGTGCGGGTGAGCGGGTGACGCTGACCGCGGTTTCTCAGGGTTGTGCCGATGTTGGTGTCTGTTACGTGCCGGTAGAACAGAAGGCGGACCTGCGTCTCGCTGATTTCAGTGGTTCTCCGGCGAAAGTTTCGGCAGGCGCTCTGGGTGAAGATGCGTTGATTGCAGAACTGTTCCGTGGCGACGCCTGGCTGCTGATTGCAAGCTTCTTCGGATTTGGTTTGCTGCTGTCGTTTACTCCCTGCGTGTTGCCGATGATTCCTATTCTTTCGGGCATCATCGTTGGCCATGGGCAGCGTCTGACCCGCATGCATGGGTTTCTGCTTTCAGTTGCGTATGTTCTTGGAATGGCCATTACCTATGCG
>CAMAYE010000082.1 GCA_945862135.1 Bordetella parapertussis | reverse complement strand
CCATGGCTTTCGGCGGATTCAACAAGGCGGGCGACAGTACACCCATGGCGGAAATCAACATGGTGCCGCTGATCGACGTCATGCTGGTATTGCTGGTGATATTCATAATCACCGCGCCGCTGCTGACCCACGCCGTGAAAATCGACCTGCCGCGCGCTTCCAGCCATCCCAACTTGACCAAACCGCAGAAAATCCAGCTTGGAATTCGTGCCGATGGCGAAATATTCTGGAACGGCGAAACCGTGGATCTGACAACCCTCGATGACCGAATGAAAACCGCGGCCGCCATCGAGCCCCAGCCGGAACTTCACATCCGCGCAGACCGCACGGCGGAGTACCAGCGGGTCGCCGAAGTGATGTCGGCGGCTTCCCGGGCCGGCCTTGGGAAAATCGGCTTCGTCACAGAGCCCGGAGCAACCGCCGCGAATCCACATTAAGTTACCCGGGATAAAGCATTTTCCATTGATTTCAAACATGCCAGCCAATCGGAATCCCGATAGCCAGCTCTTGCACATGCTGACTACACAGGGAGTTTCCGATGAAAAAAACGTTTCAACTGAATCCGTTCCGACTGAATCCTTATGCGCGCGCGATCAAGGACATGCTTCCGGCGTCGCAACCCAGCGCTGGCAAATCGCTCCGCACGCGCAAACTGCTGCCGCTGGGCGCGATGATCGCCAGCATGACGCTTGCACCTTGGAGCGGCTACGCGCAAACCACGACACCTGATAAGGAAACCACGCTGCCCGCAGTCAATGTCCAGGCCGACACCGACAAGCCGGACGGCATGCGCGCCACCACGACACGCGTCGGCAAGACGGTGCAGGACCCGCACGACATTCCGCAGGCCGTGACCACGATCACCAACAGCATCATGGAAGAGCAACAGGTCGGCAGCCTGCGTGATGCACTGCGCAACGTTTCCGGTCTGAGCTTCAACGCGGCCGAAGGCGGCCGCTCCGGCGACAACATGAACCTGCGCGGCTTCTACACCTTCGGCGATCTGTACCTGGACGGTATTCGTGATACCGCCCAATACAACCGCGAGACCTTCAATCTTGAGCAAATTGACGTACTGCGCGGCGCCGGCGCGATGCTGTTCGGCCGCGGCCAGGCCGGCGGCGTGATCAATCAGGTCAGCAAAACGCCGCTGCGCCTTGAGCAATACAAATTCACCGGCAGCGCCGGCACCAATAGCTATCGCGAAGCGACCGCAGACCTCAACAAACCGATCAACGAAGACACCGGGCTGCGCATCAACCTTATGCAGCGTGACGAAGGCAGCTGGCGCAGCAATCCCGCAACCGGCACTGAAGCGGAAATCCACCGCAAGGGATTTGCCTTCAGCCTGGCCCTGAACCAGAACTCCAATGACCGCTTCTGGCTGAACTACTATCAGGCGCAGACCGGTGACAATCCGGATTACGGCATTTCCTTCGACAATACGACACGGGCGCCGGGCAAACGATTACCGGCCGATTATTTCTGGGGTATCGACCGCAACTTCGATGACAGCACGACGGACATCACAACGCTGGTGCACGAACACCACTTCTCACCGCAAAGCCAGCTGCGCACACAACTGCGCTATGCCGATTACGAACGCAGTTACTGGGCCAAGACGCCGAACCTGACCACGCCGCAGAACGCACTGGGCGGCGTCGGCGGCAATCAGACGCGGGCGATGGATTACGAAACCGTCACGCTGCAATCCGACTACTCCACAAAATTCCAGGCGATAGGCATGAAGCATGAAGCCCTTGCCGGATTTGAATACCTGCGCGAGGACAGCCACCGCAAAGGACTGCAGAATTTCGGCACCGTTCCAGCCCCTTCCTACTTCCCCTTCCAGGAAGCAGTTGCCGGAAATGCGACCGACTTCAAGGGGAAATCCGTTGCGTTCTATGCACAGGATACCGTGGAGTTCATCCCGAAATGGAAAGCCACGCTAGGCATCCGCAATGACCAGCTTGACGCCAACTACAGCAGCGCCACCTCACCCAGACTCAGTTACAGTGAAAACAGCTACCGCAGCGCACTGTCTTTTCATCCTACGGAGAGCCGGCATTACTACCTCGGCTGGAGCGACTCCTTCAGCCCTACCGCCGACCTCTACCAGCTGACGGTGACGCCTCTGCCACCCGAACGCAGCGACGTCATTGAACTGGGTG
Source organism: Bordetella parapertussis (assembly GCA_945862135.1). GTDB lineage: Bacteria > Pseudomonadota > Gammaproteobacteria > Burkholderiales > SG8-41. Next base: position 11,399 of record CAMAYE010000082.1, on the reverse strand, counting down.
CAAAGTGGCTGGTGCTTGACGGCGACCTTGCGCTACGCGCTGCGCTGTATCGCGCCACGAAGGAATACGAACGCAACGGTGACCTGGAAGCCACAGCCGCCATTCTGACGAACAAGCGCCGCACCGACGGCATCGAACTGGAGGCGGCCGGACACATCAACAGCCGCTGGGAAGTCTTCTCGGGCCTGGCATTTATGGATGCCAGGATTCTGGAGGTTGCCCAGAACGTCAATGCGACCACCGGCGCAATCACCTCCGCCAATCCTGAATACACCGGCAAACGCGCACGTAACACGCCCCGCTACACCTTCAATCTGTGGACCACGTACAAGCTGGCGGGCCCCTGGAAAATCGGCGGCGGTGTCGAAGCCAAGGGGGATCGTGAAGCGTTCAATCCGAGCGGCGCCGGTGCAGTGCCGACGCTGAATGGCGCCTACCACCCGAATACGGCGCCGGCCTATGCCCGCTGGGACGGCATGGTGGCCTATGAGCAGAAAAAATGGGCGATGCGACTGAACCTGAAAAACGTATTCGACAAGCTTTACTACGACTCGGTGTACGACAACGGCGCCTTCACGGTGCCCGGTACCCGCCGCGCGGTCATCCTCACTACTGAACTCAAATTCTGAAAAGGCCTGAGCACCATGCTGATCACGATCGATGGAATTCTGGATTCCGCCGAACTCATCCTCGCTCGAAAATTGCTGATGGAATCTGTTTGGGAGGGGGGGCCGGGAAACGCAGGCACTCAGGCTGCACAGGCCAAGAACAACCAGCAATTGCCAGAGCGTTCCGTGCACCTCCCGGCGTTACGGCAACTGGTGCTCAATGCACTGAACCGTGATCCGGTATTTTTTTCCGCCGCCTTGCCCCTGAAAATACTTCCGCCGTTCTTCAACCGTTACTCCGGTGCAACCAACACCTATGGCTTTCATGCCGACAACGCCATGCGATTGGTGCCCGGCGGCGCCGGTACCTATGTCCGTGCCGATGTATCGGCGACGCTGTTTCTCTCGGAGCCGGACGAATACGAAGGCGGCGTGCTGACCATTGCGGACACATTCGGCACCCACGGCGTAAAACTCAATGCGGGCAGCCTCGTGCTCTATCCATCGTCTTCGGTGCATGCAGTCAGGCCGGTCACAAGCGGCGAACGCATTGCCTGCTTCATGTTCATGCAGAGCATGGTGCGCGATCCGGGGCAGCGGCGCCTGCTCCATGACATGGACATGGCATTGATCAAACTGCGCCAACTGACCGGGGAAATCGATCCTGCAATACGATTGACCACGACTTACCATAATCTGCTCCGCCTTTGGGCGGAAACCTGAGCCCATCGGCGGCGAATTTACGATAGGCTAGGAATCCGATCAGGTCCACGGCCCTTCCTCATGCTTCATTTCTTTCGCTTCAGTCATTTCGCAATCTGGCTGATCACCATCATCTTACTGCCGACTGTGCATGCGCGGCCGACCACTGGCGCCTTACCTCATCCGCTAATCGACCAGATCTGGGATACCCGCAGCAAGCAGCTTGTAACAATGAAAGACGTCGAACACCGGTTACCGGGCGTACGTTACGTGCTTCTCGGCGAGGTCCACGACAACAGCGCGCACCACCGCCTTCGCCGCGACCTGATTGCGGCAATGGTCCGTAACGGGCAAAAGCCGGCAATTGCCATGGAGCAATTCGACCGTGAGCAACAGGCTGCACTGAATCAGGCAGTAGCCACATCATCCCGCGATGCTGAACGCATCCGGACCGGAAGCGATTTCAACAGTCAAGGATGGCATTGGCCGGACTACGCCCCCATCATCAGGGTTGCCTTGGATGCCGGACTACCACTGGTGGCTGCCAATCTGTCTCGAGACCAGGCCTTTCGCATTGCCACCTCGAACGCGGCTGCCGTACTGGGCAATCAGGCCGTTACAGCACTTGGGCTGGATAAGCCATTACCACAAGCTGCGCAACGTAAACTTGAACGCATCATCGACGACGGACACTGCGGCAAGGCCCCGGCAAAAATCCTCCCGGGCATGATCGCTGCACAGCGCGCACGCGATGCGGTAATGGCGCAGATACTGGAACGAAACGCCGCCAGCGGCGTGGCGCTGATCGCCGGCAACGGCCATGTGCGGCGCGACTTTGGTGTGCCGCATTACCTACAAGCGCACACTGCTCCAGAAAACATTATCGCCGTGGGATTTATCGAGGTGCAGGACAGCATGAAAGCGCCCGGGGAATACTATGATGCTGCAAGTCCCGAATACGACTACATCGTGTTCACCGCAAGGATGGCGCGGGAAGACCCCTGCGCCAATCTCAGCTTCAAACCGCGTCAGCCGATGACGCAGCCCTGAGTCGTCGCTTTCGGCGGTTCGGTAAAGGTCGTGACATCAACGCCGTTGCGGATGGCGGTCATTTCAGCAAGTATCGCGACCGCTATTTCGGGCGGCGTCTTGCTGCCGATCTTCAATCCCACCGGGCCATGCAAACGTGCAATTTCCTCGTGCGAAAGATCAAACTCCGCGAGGCGCTTGCGCCGGGCGTCGTTGTTTTTTCGTGAACCGATGGCGCCAATATAGAACGCCGGCGACTTCAGCGCCTCCAGCAGCGCCATGTCATCCAGCTTGGGATCGTGCGTCAGCGTCACCACGGCGCTGTGACCATCGAGATTGAGTTCGGTGACCACGTCATCTGGCATGCCACGTTTCAATTCGACACCTGGCACATCGAAGGTTGTGGTGTATTCTTCGCGCGGATCACAGATCGTCACCGAGTAATCGAGCGCTTGCGCCATCTGCGCCAGATAAGTCGAAAGCTGGCCTGCACCGATGATCAACAGTCGCCAGCGTGGGCCGTAAACCGTGGTCAGCGTCGCACCGTCAAAGGCCAATTGATCCTGCCACTTGGCCGCCGATGTCGTCGCCTGCCCCGTCTTCATGTCGAGGCGGCGCATGACCAGCTCATGCCGCTCGATCCTCGCCAGCAGCTCGTCGAGTCCGCTTGCCCTCGACAACGGCTCCAGCACCAGTTCCAGCGTACCGCCACAGGGCAGGCCGAAACGCTGTGCTTCCTCTGCTGAAACGCCGTACTTTGTCGTCGTCGGCGAATTCTCCGCGAGCGTACCCGCCTTGACACGGAGAATCATGTCGTCCTCGACACAACCACCGGAAACGGAACCAACCACCATGCCGTCTCCGCGTATCGCCGACAACGCGCCGATCGGACGTGGAGCCGAACCCCAGGTCCTGATGACAGTGGCCAGCACCACGCGATGCCCGCCGGCAACCCATTCACGCGCAGTCCGGATGACCTGTAAATCAACGCTGTCCATAAGCCATTCCTTAAGCAACTGTAGGCAAAGCAATATTGTAACGTGCCGCATGGGGTAACATCGGGCATCGGCAACAATGGAGTATTACCGCAATGGAAATGACCGGCGAACAACTCATCGCCCTGTCCCAGACTGCAACCTGGGACGCCTTGAACAACACCGAAGTCCTGATGGACTGCATTCCCGGCTGCGATTCAATAGACAAGCAGTCGGACAATGAATACCTGCTGACCATGACCGCCAAGGTCGGTCCGGTCAGCGCCAAGTTCAAGGGCAAAATGACCCTCAGCGAAATCAATCCACCGGATTCCTACACGCTGCACTTTGAAGGCCAGGGCGGGGTCGCCGGCTTCGCCAAGGGTGAAGCCAACGTACGGCTGACGCCAGAGGGTGAATCAACCAAGCTGGCCTACAGCGTCAAGGCCAGCATCGGCGGGAAACTCGCACAGGTCGGGGCACGACTGATCGACGGCGTCGCCAAAAAAATGGCGGAGCAGTTTTTCACGGCATTCAACAAGCGCGCCAGCGGCACCACCGGAAGCTGAGCAGGGCCTGAATGAACAACGCCGGCTCTGAGCCGGCGTTGTTGCTTTAAAACCCCGCACCGCGGGAATCACCCCACGTGCTTGCGCAGGAACGCCAGCGTACGTTCACGCGCCAGCTTGGCGCTTGCTGCATCAAACGATCCACGCTGGTCACAGTTGAAGCCATGGCCCGCAGGATAGAAATGATGTTCCCACTGCGGTTGCGCCGCTTTGACCTTCTGCGCCGCGTCCATGGGAATTGACTGGTCCTTCTCGCCCCAGTGGAACATCACCGGGCATTTCGCCTGCAACGAGGCATGATTCGGAATGCCGCCGCCGTAATGCGGCGATGAGCAGGCCAGACCGGCGACTTCCGCGGCAGCCTTCCAGGCGACGGTGCCGCCCCAGCAATAACCGACAATGCCGACCTTGCCGGCAGATTCGACTGCCTTGATTGCCGCCGTGACATCCTTGATGGCGTCATCAAGGCTTGCCTTCTGCATCAAGCCGCGGCTGACTTCGATTTCCGGTTGGGTATAACCGCATTCGTAATTGCGCTGCACCCGGTCAAACATCGCCGGCGCAATCGCCAGATAACCGTCGGCCGCATAACCATCAGCGACAGAACGGATATGGCTGTTGACGCCAAAAATCTCCATCACTACCACAACGGCACCGCGCGGCTTGCCGGCAGGCTCCGCCTTGTAGGCGCCGAATTTATGGCCGTCAGAGGCCGTCAGTTCAATCATGCTGCCCATGTAATTTCTCCTCTCGTGGGTCGGTAAACTGCGCACGATTATAGCCTGAGGCCGCGCCCGGTTTGCCGTCCTTACTGTAGACTCATCTGCCATTCGAATCACCATGAAAGGAACCCGGAAATGCTGAAGATCTGGGGACGCACAAATTCGATCAACGTACAGAAGGTTCTGTGGACCTGCGCCGAACTGGGCCTGCCCTACGAACGCATTGACGCCGGCATGCAATTCGGCGTCAACAACACGCCGGAGTTCCGCAACATGAACCCCAACGGACTGGTGCCGTTAATCAACGACAACGGTTTCGTACTTTGGGAATCCCATGCCATTGTGCGTTATCTCGCACGCAAACATGGTCTTGGCACGCTATGCCCGCAGGATGTGCAGGTGGCAGCCGACGCCGACCGCTGGATGGAGTGGTACAGCACGACGTTGTGGAATCACATGAAGCCGGTGTTCTGGATCCTGATCCGCACCCCGCCGGAAAAACGTAACATGGCAGAGGTCGAGGACAACCGGAAAAAACTCGTCAGCTATCTCGCAATGGCGGACGCGCATCTGGCAAAACACGAACACTTCGCGGGCGCAGCCTTCACCATGGCCGACATTCCGCACGCCGTTCTCGCCCACCGCTGGTTCAATGTGCCGATCGAGCGCCCCCCCATGCCCCATTACGAACGCTGGTTCCGCGCGGTATCACAACGTCCCGGATTCCAGCAGCATTGCGCTGCGCCGTTGACCTGAAACCAGCCGTCAGGAACCGCATCCGGTGAACACGCAACGCAACTTCCGCTACTACGAATTCGTCATGGTGGCCTTCGTCACCGTACTGATCTGCTCGAACCTGATCGGTCCGGCAAAAATCGCTCAACTGGATCTGCCGCTGCTGGGCGTCGTCACCTTCGGTGCCGGCGTGCTGTTTTTTCCGATCTCATATGTCTTTGGCGACATCCTGACCGAGGTTTACGGCTACGCCCGTGCGCGCCGCGTGATCTGGGCCGGGTTCGCCGGCCTCGGTTTCGCATCGTTCATGGCCACTGTCGTTGTTGCGCTGCCGCCGGCGCCATTCTGGCCACATCAGGGTGCTTACGAAATCGCCTTCGGCAATACGTCGCGCATCGTCGCGGCATCAATGCTCGCCTATTTCTGTGGCGAGTTCGTCAATTCGTACGTGCTAGCCAAAATGAAAGTAGCCACGCAGGGCCGCTGGCTGTGGACACGCACCATCGGCTCAACCATCGCCGGCGAGGCAGTGGATTCGGCGCTGTTCTACCCGCTGGCATTTTACGGCGCCGGCATCATTCCTGACGACAAACTGCCGCTGGTAATGGCGGCGCAGTTTGTCACCAAGGTCGGCGTTGAGATCCTTTTCACGCCGCTGACTTACCGGATTGTTGGTTTTCTGAAGCGGGTCGAACAGGAAGACCACTACGACCGCAACACCGATTTCAGCCCGTTTACGCTGAAGTAGTCCGGGACGAACCCGGTTATGTGCCTGAACGCAGGAAACGCACCAGCCCGTACATCCCGCCACCGGCCAGCATGCCGAAAATCACCAATTGCATCAGGTAGCTGAACGCGGCGTGGGATATATCTTCGTCGCGATCCAGCAGATTCTTGCAGTAGTGCAGAAATGGCGAAGGCTTCTTAAACAGCTGAAGGTGGCTGTAGCGCACGTCAAAAATGCCCTTGGCAAACAAAACAGCGGCCAAGGCCGACAGTGCCAGCACCGGATTCTGCGGAACAATAAACCCGAAAAACGCGCCCAACGCGACAATAAACGACATGATCCGATGCGGGAAATATCCAAAAAAACAGAAAATGAAAGCTGATCTGCTGGTCGGGGAGACAGGATTCGAACCTGCGACCTTGGCGTCCCAAACGCCCTGCGCTACCGGACTGCGCCACTCCCCGGATGAATCTGATACAAAGCTGTTAAACACCTTTAACCGAAAACAAGAATCCACAAACGCCTGCGCCAATGGCAAGCCGTTTGCACGACTCCCTTATTTCGCAAGAGGCGCATTCTACCGGAAAAGCCCTGCTGCACGCCCGATCCCGAGCACCCGTTGTCCGTTCCGATAGAATCAGCGCTTTGCGCATCGGATTGCAATGAGCTCAGCCAACTGGCGCACCCCTGCAGTTGTATTGTTTTGCGGCGGCATGATCCTGACCCTCGCGCTGGGAGTGCGCCACAACTTCGGACTCTACATGCAGCCGATGACAGCCGATCTGGGTATCGGCCGCGAGACCTTCGCCATCGCCATCGCCATCCAGAACCTGCTCTATGGCATCTCCCAGCCGATCACAGGACTTATCGCCGATCGCTTCGGCACAGCCCGGGTGCTGATTGGCGGCGCCATCCTTTATGCCATCGGCCTGTGCCTGATGTCGGTATCTTCCACCGGCATCGAACTGACACTGAGCGCCGGGCTTCTGATCGGCGCATCCCTCGGCTGCAGCGGCTTTTCAATCGTATTCGGCGTCATCGGCCGCTCGTTCCCGCCGGAAAAACGCAGTGTCGCACTGGGCATCGCCGGAGCCGCGGGCTCGTTTGGCCAGTTTGCGATGCTCCCGTACGGCCAATGGCTGATCAACCAGGTCGGCTGGCACCAGGCACTGATCATCCTCGGCATCACCGTTCTGGTCATCATTCCGCTGTCGAGCGCGCTGGTCGAAGACAAAAAAGCGCAGGCCGCATCACTGCACAAGCAGTCCGTCAGCGAAGCGCTGCGTGAGGCCGCCGGCCATCGCGGCTACACGCTGCTGTGCCTCGCTTATACCGTCTGCGGATTTCAGTTGCTGTTCATTGCGGTGCACTTCCCGGCCTATCTGGTCGATCAGAAGATGACGCCGGAAACCGGAATGATCGGACTCGCGCTGATCGGCTTCTTCAACATGATCGGCAGCTACGTCTGGGGCTGGCTGGGCGGGAAACATACGAAGAAATATCTGCTGTCTGTGCTCTACCTGACGCGCTCGGTTGCTATTGCCGTTTTCATATCGCTGCCGGTCACACCGATGTCGGTTTATGTGTTTGCTGCCGTGATCGGATTCCTGTGGCTGGGCACAGTACCGCTGACCGGCGGCCTGATCGCCCATGTGTTCGGCGTGAAATACCTATCGACGCTGACCGGTATTGCCTTCTTTTTTCACCAGGTCGGCAGCTTTGCCGGGGTGTGGATCGGTGGTTATGTATTTGACACCACGGGCTCTTACACCATCATGTGGCTTCTGACGATCGGCATGGGCATTGTTGCTGCACTGCTCAATCTGCCGATTGATGACCGGCAGATTGTCCGCACGTCTCCTAATCCGGCTTGAGGTTCAGGCCGGGGCGGCGCTGCTATCCTTGGCGGCCTCGGCGATCAGCCAGTCGCGGAATGCAGCGACGGCGGGCCGGGTCTTGGCATGCGGCTCGCACACCAGGTAATACGCGGAAGCCAGCGGGACTTTCAGATCAAAGGGCATTACCAGCTTCCCTGAGGCCAGTTCTTCCGCGGCCAGCGATGGCATCGAAGCCACCACGCCCACGGCATCAATAGCAGCCTCGAACGCCAGCACGGCATGACTGAATCGGGCACCACGCTTGGCATCGATGCCGGTGATCCCGGCAGCCTCCAGCCAAACCTCCCAGAATGACTCGCCGTCATACATGTCGCCGGTATCATCATGCAGCAGCATGTGGTGTTTAAGGTCTTCAGGCGTCCGCAAAGGATGCTCCCCCGAAAGCAATTTCGGGCTGCAGATCGGCGAGATTGTCAGTGACAACAGTCGATGCACATCAAGATCCGGATAGTGTCCGTGACCATATAGGATAGCGACGTCCGAATCATCCAGCCATGTCTCAATGGTGGCGCGCTCGGCGACATCGACCTTGCCGTCAACACTGACCCGGCGCATGCGCGCCGATACCCGGACATCAATTTCCTGATGTGCGGCAATGAAGCGGTGTAAACGCGGCATCAGCCACCGTGCCGCGAACGACGGCGCGGCACTGACAGTCAGCATGCCGCCGCTGGTATGAGTGCGCAGACGCTCCACGGCTTGCGCCAGACAATCAAAACCTTCCCTCAACTTGGGCAGGCAGGCACGGGCTGCGTCGGTCAATTCCAGGGCGCGGTTGTAACGATGAAACAGCTGGACGTCGAGATACTCCTCCAGCGTCCTGATTTGGTGACTAACTGCCGCCGGTGTCACATTCAGCTCGACCGCGGCTTTTTTCACACTCAAATGGCGTGCCGCGGCCTCAAAAGCCTTCAAAGCGTTCAATGGTGGCAGGCGCTGTGACATAGTTGGCATTCACCTTACCATAAGTATCCCGAATAGTGACAATAAATCAGCTGTTGCGATGCAACATTTGACTCAGGCATCAGTCTATAATTCAGTCCGAACTCATTGAAGTTAAACACAGTGAGACCTCAACGCCGGGACGGCGAACTACTGGAAAGGTAAGGAAAACTAACATGAACAATGACCTGAAAATCAAATTTGGCTCAGTCATCTCTGAGAAGATCAACACCGTTCGCATGAGCGAACAGGAGCGCCAAGTCGCGATCAACGCGATGCACGACGCTGACGCAATTGTTGATGCCTTCGTCTGGGTGGCACGCAAAGTTGAGCAACTGGGTGCAGCGCTGTTCCTGAACCCCATCGCCAAGCACTAAGAAGCACGCTCGATTTAACCGAACTCCAGCCGGGGGCCCCTCCTCCTCCCTCTGGCTGTAGCGGCTCTTTACGGAGCCCGCAGAGTAGACGCGACAGCTAAACCTGTCGCGTCTTTTTTGTATCGTCGCCCAGAAGCGACCCGTTTTGTTATTTTGAATCAAAGAACTACGGCATCAGGCGCGCCATACGTCTCCGTCATGCGACGCATTTCCGTGAAAAAATGCCTGATTCTTCAAGGCAGCCCATTAATCACTTGTTTTTAAACAAGTTTTTTCCTGGCCTCGATATTGCATACGGTCAGATGACGCGTGCCGCGATCCCGCTCAAGCAGGCGTCATCACAATCCGGAGGTTCCATGCTGAATCGAGACACGTTTTTCAAGAAACATGAAGACACCACCAAACGCGGCGTAAATGTCACCCCCGCCCTTGCCACTCCGATTACTCCGCATGACAACACGCAACGCCCGACCGTCGCCACGCCGGTGCGCGCCGATTCGAATTCAGTAACGGATCGCTCAAAAAACGAACGCCATACCGGCAGCAAGCTGATTGTGGGTCCGGACATCAAACTCAAAGGCGCGGAGATTACGGATTGCGACACACTGGTCGTCGAAGGCACGGTTGAGGCATCAATGGACAGCCGGGTCATCCAGATTGCCGAGCATGGCGTATTCAAGGGTACCGTCAGCATCGACATCGCCGAAATCCACGGCCGCTTTGAAGGTGAACTGACCGCACGCGACCAGTTGATCGTACATGCCACCGGCCGAGTGTCTGGAAAAATCCGTTACGGCAAGATCCAGATCGAAGAAGGCGGGGAAATCTGCGGCGACATGGCCAAGGCTGATGCCAAACCCGCACGAACCACCCAGACGTTGCTGAAATCGGCATCCGCCGATTGACGGGCACGAGCCTGGATTAGGGATTAACTGAGGGCACTGCGGACGCGGACAAGGCGCCCGCAGCGGCAAACTCGGCGAGGATCAGTTCATTCAGATCACGCGGAATAGGCGCTACGCCCGATTTCAGGAGTTGCATCAACTGATCGCGCTCCTGCGGTTGCAGGCGTTCGTATTCACTGCGCGCATCAACGGCAATCGCCCGCTTCTCGGCAGTCGACAAAGCAGCCAGGCGCTCGTGCGCGCTGCGCACCGCAGACGCATGCTGCGCCAGTTCTTCAATAATCAGCGGCCGCGCCAGCGCATTGCGAGGATCCGCCAGCAAGCGGGTCAGGCTGGCATACACATCGGCGCGCTGCGACGGCGTAAGATGCACGAATCCCGCATCGATCAGTGAGCGCAGTTGCTCCTCGTTGACGCCATACACGCCAGCCAGCGCATTCGGCGCTGAAGGTTTCTCCACCGGCGACGGAATGCTGTTCACAGCGGATTCGATGGCTGCGCTCGCCATCTGGTCGCGCAGCATTTTCAGCAGGAAAAGCGTCAACGGCTCAGCCGCATGCACCGGCCCGGCCGTAAACAGCAGGGTGACGAATACCGCTCGCGTAAAGCGCTGCAGAAACGACATGGAAAGTGGGCCCGCGGGCGGGCAGAGACTAGGGATTGCCTCTATGAAACCGCCGGAGAGCGCGCGGTGTCAAGGCAATACGCAGCGCGACAGCGGACAGAGACCTCAAGAATCACATAACTATATGTTTTAATTATACTTTTAAAAAACATGCCGCAGCAGAGAGCCTGGTGCGGCATGTTGATCAACAACTGAAACCACGGTCCCTGCTAACGCCGGCGGAAATCTTCGACCGATTTGGCAAGCCGGCCATCCGCAGTTTTTAACGCCCGCGTCACCGGCAGCGTCGCACCGAAGGTCGGTACAAACGCAGAGTGTTTGCCGGCACCGCCGATCACCGCAATCAGAAGATCCTCGGGTTTCTGCACGGCATACATCAAGTCATCCGGCTTGGGATTGGCCAGTCGATCCTTGAACGTAACCTTGATGCGCCGCTCGATATTGTCCTTGGAGAATTTACCGACCGGTAGCGTCGCATGCTGCTGCAGGAAACGCTTGGCCTCGGCCTTGGAGAACTGTGCAGCGACAGCCTTGGCGTGCTCCGGCCCCATGATCACCAGGGGTTGCGACTTGTAATACGTATCGT
>CAMAYE010000081.1 GCA_945862135.1 Bordetella parapertussis | reverse complement strand
CCAACCGCCGCCTCGACCGCTGGCTCAGCATCAATGCCGACGGTACCGTCACGCTGTACACCGGCAAGGTTGAAATCGGCCAGGGCATTCTCACTGCAGTGATGCAGATGACCGCCGAAGAACTCGACATCGATGTCTCGCGCATCCGTCTCAAGGCCGCGAGCACGGCGTTCAGTCCTGATGAAGGCATCACCTCGGGCAGTCGCTCGATCCAGGAAAGCGGACTCGCTTTACGCCACGTTGCCGCCGAAACGCGCGACCTGTTGCTGACCCGCGCTGCGCAGAAACTCGGCGTGACGCTGGAAAGCCTCACCGTTACCGACGGCGTGATCTCTGCGCGCGGCGGCGGTTCGGTGACGTACTGGGAACTCGCCACGCCGGACTTGCTGGCGCGCGAGGCGACTTTTGATGTCACCGCCAAGCTGCCGCAGGAACATGTGGTTGTCGGCACTTCGCTGGAGCGCGTCGACATTCCGAACAAGGTGATGGGCAAACCGTCCTTCGTGCAGGACATGCAGCCGCCGGGCCTGCTGCACGGACGCATCAGCCGTCCGCCGGGACCAAAGGCAACGCTGAAAGCCATCGATCTCAAGGAAGTCGAGCAGATGCCCGGCGTGGTTGCGGTGGTGCGCGACGGCAATTTTCTCGGTGTGGTGGCACAACGTGAAGAACAGGCGATCCGCGCCGAACGCCGTCTTGCACGTATCGCGCAATGGAATAACGGCCCGGAACTGCCGGCCAACGATCCACGTCATCTGCTGACGCTGCAGTCGCAGGCGGAAAGCGAAGTCATCAACACCAAGGGTGACCCTTCGACTGCAGGCGCGAAGCAGTTCAGCGCCGAATACACCAAACCTTATCTGGCTCATGCTTCACTGGCGCCGTCCTGCGCGCTGGCGCAGTGGGGCAGCGGTGCGGACAGCGGCAAGGTATGGATCTGGACGCACAGCCAGGGCATTTACCCGCTGCGCGGCGACATGGCGCAGGTGCTGGGTTTGCCGGAGAACGACATCATCATCACCCACGCCGAAGGTGCGGGCTGTTACGGCCACACTGCAGCCGACGACGTCACGCTCGACGCCGTGTTGCTGGCGCGCGCGGTGCCGGGCAAACCGGTGCGTGTGCAGTGGATGCGCGAAGATGAATTCGCCTGGGAGCCCTTCAGCTCGCCGATGGTGGTCAGGCTCAATGCCTCGCTCGACGACAAAGGCAATATCGTCAACTGGGGCCATGAATTGTGGAGTCATGCGCACAGCACGCGGCCCGGCGGCAAGGGCGGTGTCAATCTGTTGGCGGCGTGGCATCTGGAAAAACCGCTGCCCGCAGCCAAGCCCGGCAATCCGCCGCTGCCCGGCGGCGGCAGCCATCGCAATGCAGTGCCCTTATATGACTTCCCCAACCAGAAAGTCACCAACCACCTGATCCGCCAGTCACCCCTGCGCACTTCCGCGCTGCGCGCGCTGGGTGGCCATGCCAATGCCTACGCCATCGAATGTTTCATTGATGAACTGGCAGAAGCGGCGGGCGCCGATCCGGTGGAATTCCGCCTGCGTCATCTCAAGGATGCACGCGCCAAGGCCGTCATCGAAAAAGTGGCGCAGATGGCGAAGTGGAAGCCCAATGAGAAGGGCGACGGCGAACGCGGTCGCGGCATCGGTTTCGCGCGCTATAAAAACCTCGCCGCGTACGTTGCGGTGATTGCCGAAGTGCATATTGCCGAAGACGTGCGTGTGACCAAGCTGTGGGGTGCGGTCGACGTCGGCCAGGCGATCAATCCCGATGGTGTGATCAACCAGATCGAAGGCGGCATGATCCAGAGTGCCAGCTGGACGCTGAAGGAGCGTGTTGATTTCGACAAGGTGGGTGTGACCACGCGCAACTGGCTGGATTACCCGATCCTCAGTTTTGTTGAAGTGCCGGAGGTCGAGGTTGCGCTGATCAACCGACCCGAAGCGCCACCGGTCGGTGCGGGCGAGGGCACGCAAGGTCCGGTATCGGGGGCCATCGGTAATGCCATTTACAATGCCATCGGTGCGCGGCTGCGTGACATGCCGTTCACCCGCGACCGCATTGTTGCGGCGCTGAGTGCCTGACTTTGGGAGTCCCGGAATAATGCATCGAAAAACGATAGGCATTGCCGTGGTCGGTTCAGGACGGATCGGAACTTTGCGCGCTGTCATGGCAGCCCGCCATCCGGCCGTTCACTTCCTGGCCGTTTCTGACCGTGAGCCTGCAAAAGCTGAAAAACTGGCAGCGCAGTGCGGTGCCGCATGCTGGTCCGGAGACAATCTCGAGGTGATTTCCAGGCCTGAGGTCGGAGCAGTGGTTGTTTCCACGATTGAACTTGAGCATGTAGGGCCGGTTGTTCAGGCCCTGGAGATGGGGAAAAAGGTTTTTGTCGAAAAACCGATTGCCCTGACGCTAAAGGACGCTGATCACCTGATCAATACTGCACGCCTTCATGCGGACCGTGGCGCCACTCTGCACGTGGGATTCAGCCGGCGCTTCAAGAAGCGTTACATGATTGCAAGGGAGCAACTCAGGCGCGGGCGTCTGGGGCAACTGACCGGTGCGGTGGTCAGACTTTTTAATACCCGCTCGCAGGCCATGCAGACCCTTTCACGCTTGCCCGAGAACAGCCCGACTTCCGGTCTGACCTACTATATCGATCTGATGGGGTGGTTTTTCGAGAATAACCCCATTGTTGAAGTCATTGCCCGAGGCAAACGCGGCGTATTGCTGAACTCGGGCCACAATACAACGGACCTTGCCCATGCGATTCTGACTTGTGCTGATGGCGCCGTCATCGCGATGAGCGTCAGCTACGCATTACCCAAGGGTTTTCCTGTGCTCGGCCATGCCGCCCGTGTCGAATTGCTGGGCCCTGACGGTGTGATGCTGCTCGACGATGACCATACTGATCGCATGCTCTACAGTGATCATGGCGTCGGACATGTTTACATCCCCGGGCATGAAGTCAACATGGCTTTCCTTGGCAGCGGCACACCTGGGGACTGGGCGATGGACGAGTTTTGGGGGCCGGTCGCGACAGAGACCAGGGCATGGATTGATCATCTGACAGCCGGAACACCCACAATGCATTCAACGCCATCGCAGGCGCGCCAGACCCTGGCCGTGACGTTGGCGATGGAGGAGTCCCTGAGAACCGGATTACCGGTCAAAGTGGATGTTGCAGCGTAATCTTTCAAAGGAGGTGCATGATGCTTGATTGGAGCAGAGTGACGCAGGTTTTGACAGTCGCTACGGTCGCGGTTTGTTGTACGGTGTTGTCTGCTCCCGGTATTGTTGTTGCCGCGGAATGGAAGCCTGACCGTGTCGTGGAAATCATTGTTGCAACGGGTGCTGGCGGCGGTCAGGATAAGTCTGCGCGAACGGTGCAGAGGATTCTGCAGGACAGCAAGATTCTGTCTGTAACTTCGACAGTGCAGAATAAACCGGGTGGTGGTGGACTGGTTGCCTGGAATTACCTCAATCAGAAAGGTGCTGATGGTCATTTCATTGCAATCGCCAACCCGACTTTGCTGACAAATCATATTACCGGTCGATCCAGCATCAGCTATACCGATATGACCATGATCGCCAACCTCTTTACCGAATCAGTGGCGATCAGTGTGCGCGAGGATTCTCCGATCCGCTCGATCAAGGATCTGTCCGAGCGGTTACGTAAAGATGTTACCTCAGTGAGTTTTTCAGTCGGCAGCAGTCTGGGAAGTGCCAACCATATCGCGATGGCACGTCTGGCGAGACTTTCGGGTGCTGATCCCAGAAAAATGCGCGCCGTTGTTTTTCAGGGTGGCGGTCAGGCCATGACTGCGTTGTTGGGTGGGCATGTAGATCTGATTGCTTCGGCAGCCAACAATGTTGTTCCTCATTTGCAGGGAGGCAAACTCCGGGTCCTTGGCGTGACCGCCGAGAAACGCCTGGAGGGCTCTTTTGCAAACATTCCGACGCTACGTGAACAGGGGGCCGACGTGGTGATCAGCAATGGCCGCATGATGGTGGGGGCCAAGGCCATGACGCCTCCCCAGGTTGCTTATTGGGAGGCTGCTCTTGAGCGGATGGCGGCAACGGCTGAATGGAAGAAGGTTATTGACGACAACGAATTTGAACCCTTGTTCATGTCAAGCAAGGATACTCAAGCCTATCTCAAGGCGCAGTATGCTGAGCTGAAAAAGGCTCTCGATGATCTGGGCATGGCCGTCAAGTAAGCACGCCAATTTCCTTGAATATCTCCACGCATCGGCGGACGGCCGTGTTTGAGGAAGGGAATCCACAGTAAACGGCGCCTTGTACAAAAACCTCGACAATTTCGTCGGGTGTCGCGCCGTTATTGAGGGCACCCCTGATGTGTCCGGGAAGTTCATCCATGCGGTCGGCAGCACAGATGAAAGCCAGTGTGACCAGGCTGCGCTCCTTGAGCGTGAGTTGCGGCCTGGTCCAGATCTGTCCCCAGGAAAATCCGTTCACCAGTTCCTGTTGCTGCAGGGTGTATTTGTCAGTGCTCGATTGGCGCTTGTTGACGTGTTTTTCCCCCATGACTTTGCGGCGTATGGCAAGACCAGCCTCGATGTCTTTCGGTTCCATGTTTGTTCCTTGATTAAAATACAGATTGGATACTTGTAAAATCCGGGTCCAAGTTTAGCGGAAGCGCCTGATTCCCCCAAACAGGTCATTGCCCGACTTTTGCGATTGCTGCATTAGCAGTCAACAAGAAACTACTTAATGTTAAGGTGGCTTTGTCATGAAGCCGACTTTGGAGAAGAAAATGAAATATCGGTTAGCAGATATGGTTTGTGGCGCACTCATGGCGGCCGGCAGTGTGACTGTTGCTGCAGCCTATCCCGAACGGCCGATCCGCCTGATTGTGCCCTTCGCACCGGGTGGCAATGTTGATCTGACCGCCCGCGCGATCACACCAGACATGGGAGATTTGCTTGGCCGCAATATCATCATCGACAACCGTGCCGGTGCGGGTGGCGCAGTGGGTTCTGAAATTGCCGCCAAATCAGTGCCTGACGGTTATACGCTGCTGTTTTCATCGACCGGTTCGCTGACCATCGCGCCGGTAGTCTCCACCAAGCTGCGTTACGACCCGATCAAGGATTTTGAAACCATCAACCTCGCGTCCAACGTGCCGGTGATCATGCTGGTGCCGCTGGCGTCACCGGCGAAAACGGTGAAGGATTTTATTCCCTACGCCAAATCACGCGGCGAGCTGATCATGGGCTCGTCGGGTAATTTCGCCACCGGCCGTCTGGCCGGCGAATTGTTCCAGGGCATCACCGGCACCAAGTTTACGCATGTGCCGTACAAGGGGGGTAGTCCTGCGATGCTGGACTTGATCGGTGGCCGTATCGATGTGATGTTTGACCAGATCTCTTCAGCAATCGGTCACGTCAAGAGCGGCAAGGTCAGGGCGCTGGCGGTGAATGCCAGCAACCGCTCGACCGAACTTCCGGAAGTGCCGACCATGAAAGAAGCCGGCGTGGCCGGCGTCGAGGCGGGCACCTTTACCGCGATGCTGGCGCCAGCTACAACGCCCAAGGCCATCGTCAATCGCCTCAATGAAGACATGAACAAGGCCATGCGCACGCCGCAGGTGCAGCAGAGCTTCGCCAAGTACAGCGCCGAGATGATCGGCACCACGCCCGCTGCCAGCCAGGCCTTCATCAAGGCTGAAATCGAAAAATGGCGCAAGGTCGTGCGTGCTGCGAATATCAAGGAAGAATAAGCACAGCTTCGCATGCGCCCGATGATCATCGGGCGTTACATGGCGGTGGTTGGAGTTACTGATTTAGGTTGTTCGATGCCGCCATTGGTTGAACCGGGAATTCGCGGCGGTGGCAGGTACATCACGGAAGGACGCCGCGTATTGGCCTGCGGGTAAAGGTCCATCAGGTCGTAAACCACACGCGGCATTTTCGTGCTCACCGGGAAACCCAGTTTCTGGGCACCCTGCACAGTGATCGGAAAGTCGTGTGTGACCTGTCCTTCGCTGAGTGCCACCGCCAGTTGCTCGGCGTCTTTGCGCGGCATGCGTTTGGTCAGCATGTCGGCGACGAAACTAGCCACCTGCCGCTGTGCCTTGACCGCCATGTCCGCCATCATCAGCGTTTGGTCGCTGGCTTGTTCCTTTTTGATTTTAACGGCCTGCAGTATTGAAGATGCGGCCATTTCGCCAATCTGCGGATCCACCGGGCCGAGCACGGCGTTGCGGTCCATGACGATTTCTGCGGCTGCCATCGCAATCAGCGTGCCGCCACTCATCGCGTAGTGCGGCACAAACACGGTGACCTTGCCCTTGTGGTCGGCCAATGCGCGGGCGATCTGCTCTGCGGCCAGCACAAGCCCGCCGGGGGTGTGCAAAATCAGGTCGATTGGTTGATCGTCCGGCGTCAGCCGGATTGCGCGTAGTACGGCCTCGGAATCCTCGATGTTGATGTAGGCGGCGACCTGAACGCCGAACAGGCTCTGGCTTTCCTGGCGGTGGATCAGTGCGATTACCCTCGACTTGCGCTCACTCTGGAACTGTTTCAGCAGCCCGTCGCGGGCTTTCTGAGTATTGTCCCGCTGTCCGAAAACCTGGAATAGCACCATGCCTATGATCAGCAGCCAGAATACAAGCCGGGCTCCCTGTGCGAGGTTGAACCAGATGCCAGGGCGTTGTTGTGTTGCGGTCATGTTGTCCTTGCGGCGCCTGCATTTTCGCGCTCATCGGGCTGGCGGGAGGCCTGCGCCTTGTGTCGGCATGATGCAGCGAGGCGTCAAGCCGGGCTGTACGCTTCCGCACATAGTGTCGGGTGGCGAGGCGGACGTGTAGTGTTGGAAATACAGATATTGAGCATTGTTTGTATTGAAAATCTTTCGCAGGTCACGCACCATGTGCGGCACCGCTGTTTACACGGAAAAAGGGAGTTTCTGAGCGATGAAAGTATTGGTGATTCATGGTGCCGGCCTCGATATGCGCGGCAAGGTGCAACTCGACGTCTTCGGTCCGATGACGCTTCCGCAGTATGAAGAGCACATCCGCGGTTATGCCAAGGAACTCGGTATCGAAGTGACGTTCTTCCACTCCAATATCGAGGGTGAGGTCGTCAACAAGCTGTATCAGGCTTTCGACAGCGATATCGCCGGCGTAGTGATGAACCCGGGCGGCTTCACCATGGTGACTGGCCCGCTGCGTGCAGCGGTGGCGCAGATGAAATTTCCGGTGATCGAGGTTCATCTGAGCAACCCGACGGCGCGAGGCACCACCTCGGTGATGTTGCCGGTGTGCAAGGCCTGTGTTTACGGCTTCGGCATCGAGAGCTACAAATTTGCGTTGACCGGATTGAAGTCGTTGATCAAGAAATAATCCGATCGGTACAAGAAAAACGGCAAGGCATGATGCCCTGCCGTTTTTTTGTGCAGCCGATTGCTCAGCGGATGGGAATGTAAATATTCGGCAGCATGATGTGTATGCCTGCAGAGGGTTGCGCGTAATACACCGGCGCGGGGGCATAGTAGGAGTGGTGGCGCACCACTTCGCGGTAAACCACGCGCGGCGGGGCATAGTGCGGGTGGTAATGCCGCGCTTCCTTCCAGTGTTTGTGCCCGTGTCCGTAACCATGACCGCGACCACGATCGTCGCCGCGATCCGCCCAGGCGGGCGCTGCTGCCAGCATCACCGCCGCCAACACTGCACCTGTCATCAGTTTCATTTGGGTCTCCTTTATGCGGCCACGTCCTGCGTGTCCGGTTGCCCCTGTTGCATGATTTTTCGTTATATGCGGCCCTTGCCTCAGGCCACGGCTGCAGATTAACGGCAGCTTCTGATAAATGCTGTATCAATGTGTAAGCGGATGTAAGCAGCAGGGGCTTTCTTGCCAGTGTGTCGGCTTGCGGCGACAATCGTTGCGGGCGGTCATCGCCGTCCGACAACAACAGCCGGCCTGTGATGGCGCGTATCGGGGAGAACCATGAAGTTCGGTGATTACGTCAAGGTCAAATCGCTGCAGACCGCAGCGGGATTCCGTGAAAACCTGCAGCGTCTCGGGCTCGACATGCCTTGCGACGACGCACTTGAAGCCGGGCCCGTGTCGCCGATGGCAGCGCCGCTGAACGTCGATGGCCTGACCATCGGCAACCGCTACACCGTGCATCCGATGGAAGGCTGGGATGCACTGAACGACGGCCGCCCCTCCGACAACACGCGGCGGCGCTGGGAGCGTTTCGGTTCCTCCGGCGCCAAGCTGATCTGGGGCTGCGAAGCGATTGCAGTGCGACCCGACGGCCGTGCCAATCCCAACCAGCTGATGTTGAACGCGCACACCGAAGCCGAGATCGGCGCGATGCGCGAAGCGCTGGTCGCGGCACACCGCACGGCGATGGGCGATGACAAAGGTCTGGTTGTCGGCCTGCAATTGACGCACTCCGGCCGTTTTTGCAAACCCAACGATCATCACAAGATGGAGCCGATGATCCTCTACCGCCATCCGCTGCTCGACCGCCGGCAGAAGCTCGGCCCCGACTATCCGCTGATCAGCGACGGCGAAATCCGCCGCCTGATTGATGACTACGTGCAGACCGCCAAGCGCGCGGCGAAGCTCGGTTTTGAATTCGTTGATGTGAAGGCCTGCCACGGTTACCTCGGCCACGAATTCCTTTCAGCGAAAACCCGCGACGGTGAGTTCGGCGGCTCATTGGAAAACCGCACGCGTTTCCTGCGCGAAATCGTCGCCGGCATCAAAGCCGAAGCGCCGGGCATGAAGTTCGGTATGCGCATTTCCGCCGCTGACCTGGTGCCGTTCCGCCCAGATCCCGCGCTGACCACGGCGGAGGCGATGGGGCCGGGCGTGCCGGAGGATTTTGCGAATCTGCTCCCTTACCGTTATAGCTTCGGCACGAAGGAATCCGATCCGCTGGCCTTCGATCTCAGCGAAACCAAAGCCGTGATCGCCATCGCCCGCGAGCTCGGCATCCACCTGTTCAACATCACGCTGGGCAGCCCGTACTACAACCCGCATCTGACGCGTCCCGCGCTGTATCCGCCATCAGACGGCTACCACCCGCCGGAAGATCCGCTGATCGGGGTGATGAGACATTTGAGCGTCGTGCGTGAACTGAAGCAGGCCTTCCCGGGCGCGGTGTTTGTGGGCAGCGGATATACCTATTTGCAGGAATTCCTGCCCAACGTTGCGCAGGCCGCGGTGCGCGCCGGCTGGGTCGACAGCGTCGGCCTTGGCCGCATGATGCTGTCTTATCCCGATCTGCCCGCCGATGTGCTTGCCGGCCGTCCGTTGCAGCGCAAGCGCCTGTGCCGCACCTTCAGCGACTGCACCACCGCGCCGCGCCACGGCGTGATTTCAGGCTGTTATCCGCTGGATGCGCATTACAAGAAGTCGCCGGAGATGGTGAAGGTGGCGGCAATCAAGAAGACGGCGAAGCTTTCTTGACCTTCTTTAAGGGGGAGAAATGAAACGAAGAATTGTTCTATCGATGCTCGCGTCGGGTGTTTTTCTCGCGGCATGCGCACCGCCTTTTTGGACCACTTCCACTTATGAGCAGTTCCCGCTCAACAGGGGATTCGCGAAACGGGGTGAACACTTGATCAAAGTCATCGCTTTGGTGCCGGGCGGAGGCGATGTTGCCGATGCGGTCGGAGTGGAACTTGCCAAGCGCGGCTTTGCTATTGTTTCCCCGGACTCAACGATGAGCATGGTTACCGGTATCGACTTTAAAGCCGTAATTGATCATCGGATACCGGCCCGCCGAAACCCGGCTGAAATGGACAAACTGAGGCAGCAGTTAAGCGCCAAGGGTGTTGACGCTTTTATGGTCTTCAATGTCCAGGATTTCAAACCACGGCAATGGCGGGACAATGCGTATTGGCAGCAAGCGAACTATATGATGTACAGCACGCTCCAGACGGGCATCGGTTATTTCGGCGAGATCGCCATCGGTCAATGGGCGAACATCGAAAATCGGGCCAAGAGTCCTTCTGACGCGGCGGTAGAGATCGTCAATAACATGGCCATGGGGGGCGGCGCTCTCTAGCTGTCGTCAGGACCCGTCATTCAAGTCGATTGCCAACAGCTGCGCTTTTGTTGCGGTCTGAGTGCAGACGGGGCAAGCTGGCGGGCAGCAGAGGTTCATGACCGGATTGCCCCGATTACTGGAGGCAAACCTTGTGTGCCAGCGTGTCTGCGTTCACAGGGGAGATGCTGATGCCTTTTAAGCCTGCAGTCCTTGTTGTCGTTGCGGCTACCTGCCTGTCGCTGTCGTCCTGCGCCGGCTTTCGAGGCGGCTGGGAGAGCATTCCTTATATTGGTAATCCGCCGCCAACGCCGAGTGTGTCCCGTACGTCGTTCGAAGCGGGTAAGCGATCCGAGCTGTTGTTGCCGGGGCTGAAGGTCAGGATAGATCTCAATAACCGGATACAGGACAACCACTACCAGGTCTACGGCGTGGTTCCAGTGCCGAAAGACTCGAGCGAGAGTCGCGCTTCGTTGGTCAAGCCGGAAAGAATCTCCCTGCGATTGGAGGTTCGGGAGGAGGGCTTTGTCTTTCGATCGCATCTCGCCGTTCTTGGTGTGGCGGGCAAGACGGCATCGGCGGTCGCCGGGTATGAGCGAGGGAAGTATGACCTTTCCGGTTATAAAGGCGGTTTTTGGGAGGAACCGAAACCGATTGCGGAGGAATACATCCTGAGCCCCGGTATCTACTACCTGTTTGTGGAGTTCCCGCTGCCGGTGCCTGTCCCGCAGACACCCGACATCACGCTCGACCTGTCCAAAGCCCTGCAGGCGCCGGGCAAGCCACCCATTCCCTTGATTCGATTTCTTCCGGTGCGCTGGGAGGAAGGCTACAGTTAGAGCAAGGGTGGCCCGTATGAAACGAAGTGAAATACGGGATCCAGGGTGACGCTCCTCGTAATGCGCTGCCCCCCAAGGGGACTTTCTTCGGGGCGCGCCGGGATGACGATACGATCAGCAAACCCCGTGCAGCGCCAGCAGCGTCTTCATCCGCGTCACAGCCAATTCCGGCTTCAGCAACAAGCCCGCTGCATCCGCCAGTCTGAACAACTCCACGAAGTGCATCAGCGACCGCGCACTCTGCTGGCCGCCGACCATTACGAAGTGATCCTGATGGCCGTTGAGCCAGGCCATGAACACCACGCCGGTTTTGTAATGCCAGGTCGGCGCGCAGAACATGTGTCGTGACAACGGCACCGTCGGTTCGAGGATGCGGTGGAAGTCTGCGGTGTCACCTTGCGCCAGTTTTGCGAGGGCGGCGCCGGCGGCCGGCGCGATGGTGTCGAAAATACCCAGCAGCGCATCGCTGTGGCCGTGGTTGGGCAATGTGCCTGCACCGTCGCCGGCAATCAGTTCGGCGTAATTGAAGTCGTCACCGGTGTACATGCGCACGCCCGCGGGCAGTCGGCGGCGCATCGCGATTTCGATGTCCTTGTCGAGTAACGACATCTTGATGCCGTCGACCTTGGCGGCATTGGCGTTGATCACGCCCAGCGCGGTGTTGATCGCGCCCGGCAGCTCGAGACTGCCCCAGTAACCTTCCAGCGCCGGATCGAACATGCCGCCCAGCCAGTGCAGGATCACCGGTTCGCGGACCTGACGCAGCAGGCGGTCGTAAACCTTTTCGTAATCGGCGGGGCTGCGCGCGACGCGCACCAGCGCGCGGCTGGCCATCAGGATCAGGCGTCCGCCGGCGCGTTCGATGGCAGCCATCTGTTCTTCATAGGCACGGATGACGTCGTCCAGCGTTTTGGCGTCTTCAACCGCGAGTTGGTCGGTGCCGCAGCCCGAGGCGAGCAGGGCGCCGGGGACGTCGCTTGCCGCTGCCGCTGAACGCTGGATCAGTTCCAGCGAATCCTTCCAGTCCATGCCCATGCCGCGCTGTGCGGTGTCCATCGCTTCGGCGACGCCGAAGCCGAGGCTCCACAGGTATTTGCGATAAGCCATCGTCGCGTCCCAGTCGACGGCGGTCTGCTGCCATGGATTGATCGCGGCGCGTGGATCGGCGACGACATGCGCGGCAGCGTAGGCGACGCGGTTGAACGGCGCTCCGGGTGCATCAAAGGCGCCGGGACCGCGCAGGGTGTAGGAAGATAAGACGCCCGTGGCGTCGGGCAGCAGGATATTCATGGTGCGATGTTTTTATTGGGGAAATTTTTCGACATCTTCGCACGCGTGGACCTGGCTGCACAGCAAATGGATTTTTGACGCAATCAGATTGAAATGCGGGCCAGGAAAGACAAACCCCGCCAACAGGCGGGGTTTCAATTGAAAACAACGGGGGCTGGATCAGGCAGGCGTTTTTGATTTTCTGCGCCGTGCCACGCCGAGAAGGCTGCCCAGACCTGCGAGCAGCATCGCATAGGTCTCGGGTTCCGGTACGGGGCTCATTACGCGCAGTGTGCCGTTGCTTGATGTGATCGTGCTGGAAATGCCGCCCGCGCTATAGCCCATGCCGATCGATACGCTATCGAAACCGGATCCGGCGCCGAACGCCAGTCCGCTGAAATCGGTGGGCAACGCTGGGCTGTTGATTGCCGAATACGAAGGGTAGTCTGCGACCCGCAGAATCATCGAGCTGGAAGTGATGCCGCCGTGGGTCTCGTTGGTATGAACATTCAGGAACAGGGCGTTGAAATTGGCGACGACGTTCGGATCGTCGATGTTGTTGTTGACTTTGACGTAATTGCGGTTTGTAGGTATCAGGTAATTTGCCGACGTATCGAAGTGGCTCATTGGCTTGCTGCTGAACGTCAGACCTTCGAAGGAATACGTGGCGCTCAGAACTGAAAATGCGTAGTCGATGTTGTCCGTGTCAGCGCCGATCTGGATGCCGGTGATGCTGTCGTCGATGACAAAGGTGGCGGTGATGGCTTTGCCGACCAGCGACGAAGGGCCGTTGAAGATGGTGCCGGTGTATTCGTAGGTAATTTCAGCTTGGGCGCATAAAGGCGCCATGGAGAATATGGCTGCGGCGGCGATTGCTGCGGTGCGTCGTGCGGAAAAAA
Organism: Bordetella parapertussis; assembly: GCA_945862135.1. GTDB lineage: Bacteria > Pseudomonadota > Gammaproteobacteria > Burkholderiales > SG8-41. The sequence goes on along the minus strand of CAMAYE010000081.1, from coordinate 581 downwards.
TCACTGAGCGGCTCCCTGAGTGTTATGGATTTTGGTATTTGTGCAAAAACTAGAATTTTCAATAATTTACTTGATTGATGGCGCGGTCCGCACAGGAGGGCTTGCCAGAAATTCTTAGTAGATTTCTACTATTTGAGCCAAGCCATATCGTGGATGTTTGCGAGGCTGTCCACATTGCAAATTGAGTTTGTAGTGGTCAACTCAGTGTGTTGCCGGCAGGTCACCCCAAAGCCCCAGCGTATGCAGGCGTTCGCTGTCGAGAATGCGCGCGGTGGCTTCGGGCAGGCCATGGCCGCTTAACGCTTCGGGGGCGATCGCGGCGATGCCGGCACGCGTTTCGGGGTCGCTGATCGCGATGGCCAGCGCTTGCGGATCGGACCATACCGGCTTGCCGTGTTCCATGCGCAGCCAGATGCGCTGGCTGCTGCGGTCGGCGAAGTTGACGACGGGCAGGCGGCGGATGCACTGCGCGAGAAACTGCGTATTGTTTTCCGGTGTCATTTCCGCGGCGCCGGGATAAACCTCGCGCGGCGTGCGCGCTTCGACATGGATCTTGCGGTAACGCTCGATGTCGAGCATGC
>CAMAYE010000080.1 GCA_945862135.1 Bordetella parapertussis | reverse complement strand
GTCGCCGCTCAAACACGGCTACGGGAATTCCTCACTTTTTCTTGTCTGCCACCTTGGCAGCTGAAGCATCCGCCTTGCCCTGCTTCTTGTAACGGTCGGCTACGCGATCCTGCGATTTCGCCAACGCATCGGATTCCTTCTTTGCCGCGTCGGCTGCTTTTTTCTTGGCCTCTTCAGCCTTGGCGGGATCAGCCGGCGGCGGTGCAGGCAGTTTCGCCGAAGCCAGACCCACCACGCAGCACACCATCACCGCAGGAACCAGCTTCCAGATTTTCGGTGCGTTCATTGTTTCCATCCCTCTTTCATTGATGAAGCTGCCGCCGGATTCGCCGCACCACCACCGCTTTTCTGTTCGGCGACCGTATCGCGATACCAGTATTCGTGATGCTCCTTGGCCCACACCTCGTCCACATAACCGGTGCGCATGGCGTCATATGCGCCTTCAACACCGACCGTGCCAAGATAGATATGGCTCAACCCCATCGTCAGGAACAGCACCGCAGAGACGGCGTGCACTATGTTGGCGATCTGCATCAATTCCCGGCCCTGCTCGAAATTCGGGAAATTGAGAATGAAGCCGGTGATGCTGACCACCAGGCCCATCAACGTCACCCCCAGCCAGAACCAGATTTTTTCGCCGGCATTAAACCGGTCCGAGGGCACATGTTCATCGGACACCAACCCACCGAATTTGGTAATCCACTTGAGGTCGTGCGCTTTGGGAAAATTATCCTTCACAAAGGTAACTAACATCAGCACCGTGCAGAATGCAAACACTGGACCGACGAAGTTATGGATGTATTTGGACAGCGTCGCCAGCCACCCGAACAGGGTGTATCCGATCACGGGAAGCACGATGTGTTTGCCGAACAAAATAATCGTACCCGTAACGGCAAGCAGAATGAAACTGATCGCGGCGCTCCAGTGCACCAGCCGGTCCCAGGAATCGAATCGCTTCAGCATCCGACCGGTTGGTTTTTCATGCAGTTTGACCGGTCCTTTCCAGGCATAAAACCCGCCGATGATCGCCATGATCGCCACCAGCAGCCAGCCACCATAGACCGTGACCAGATTGTTGCGGACCTGACGCCAGGTTTCGCCTTCGGACTGAACCAGCACGGATGACTCAACGCCACGAACCTGTGTCGTCTGGTATGGATTGTTGCCACCACGGACATCACGCCAAACCGGAGCGTTGTTGCCGGGCTGGGTCTGCTGGCGCGCCGCCTGCTCCTGTGACGAAGCGTTATCCGCAGCAGACACAGGGGCGGCAACCGCCAGCAGCAAAGATGCCAGACCTGCACAGAGCCATTGCCTCATACCGACTCGCATGGCCATTCCTCCCTGGTTAATTCGTCGCACGCGCGTATTCGTTCTGGCTGCCGTTGCGTGCCTTGACCGCTTTTTCCCACGCGGTCCGGTCGCCTTTGAACGGCTCGTTATCCCAGGGACGCGTATCCGGTTTGCCTTGATACTGGCCCTGTTTATAAACGGTAAACGGTTGTTTTTCACCGCAACCGGAAGCCAGCATCGCCACTGCACCCGCTACCGCCGCAATCATCACTTTTTTCATGATCACTTTGCTCAAGATTTTGCTCCTGCAGGCGGTGTTGGCGCTTTTTCGGGTTTGCCGTATGCCGTACCCCAGCCCCAGACCTCGGAGCCCTTGCCGCGCTTCAACACGCGGTTGCGGTAGATATCGGCAATCACATCCGAATCACCACCGAGCAGCGCCTTGGTCGAGCACATCTCGGCACAGGCCGGCAGCTTGCCTTCAGCAAGACGATTGCGGCCGTACTTCTTGAATTCGTCCGCTGAATTGTCCGCCTCCGGGCCACCAGCACAGAACGTGCACTTGTCCATCTTGCCGCGCATGCCGAACGCGCCGTCCTGCGGAAACTGCGGTGCGCCGAAGGGGCAGGCATAAAAGCAGTAACCGCAACCGATGCACAGGTCCTTGTCATGCAGCACAACGCCTTCGGAGGTCTTGTAGAAGCAGTCCACCGGGCAAACCGCCATGCACGGCGCATCCGAGCAGTGCATGCAGGCGACTGAGATCGACTTCTCGCCGGGCAGCCCGTCATTCAGCGTCACCACACGGCGGCGATTAACCCCCCAGGGCACTTCGTGCTCCTGTTTACAGGCAGTCACGCAACCATTGCACTCGATGCAGCGCTCGGCATCACACAGGAATTTCATTCTGGCCATAGTGTTCTCCTAATGGATGTCTGAGGGTTATGCCTTGGCGATCTGGCAGATCGTGGTCTTGGTTTCCTGCATCATGGTTACGATGTCATAACCATAGGTGGTCGCCGTGTTGACTGCCTCACCGCGCACCACCGGTGCAGAACCCTCCGGGTAAAACTTCTTCATATCCTCGCCCTCCCACCAGCCGGCAAAGTGGAACGGCAGGAACACGGTCCCCGCCGCAACACGCTCTGTCACCAGCGTCTTCACCTTGATCCGCGGCTTGCTCGGCGCCGGAGTCGTGACCCAGACGTATTCGTTGTTGCGCACACCGCGATCATTGGCGTCTTTCGGATTGATCTCGACGAACATTTCCTGCTGCAGCTCGGCGAGCCAGGGATTCGACCGCGTCTCATCGCCGCCACCTTCGTACTCCACCAGGCGGCCGCTGGTCATGATCAGCGGGAACTGCTTGCCGGCATCCTTGTTGGCCTGCTGCACCGTCTTGAACAGCACCGGCAGACGCCAGCGGTTCTTCTGGTCATCATGCGTCGGATATTTGTCGACGAGGTCGGCACGCGGGCTGTAGAGCGGCTCGCGATGCATCGGCACAGCGTCCGGGAAGTTCCACACCACCGCGCGGGCCTTGGCATTACCGAAGGGATGGCAGCCATGATTCTTCATGAACACGCGAATCTGGCCGCCGGAAAGATCGGTCTTCCAGTTCTTGCCCTCAGCGAGTTTTTTCTCGTCCTCGGTCAACTCGTCCCACCAGCCCAGCTTCTTCAGCAGCACGTGATCGAGTTCGGGGTAACCGGTCGTCAGATCCGCGCCCTTCGAATGTGAGCCATCCTCCGCCAGCAGGTTGACGCCGTCTTTCTCCACGCCGAAGTTCGCGCGGAAATTGCCGCCGCCATCCATCATGTGTTTGGAGGTGTCATACAGATTCGGCGAACCCGGGTGTTTCAATGCGGCATTGCCATAACACGGCCACGGCAGACCGAAATAATCGCCGTCCAGAACGTAACCCGTCTTGGCATCCTTGCCGCCCTTGGCGCGCAGCGTCTTGATGTCGAACACATGCATATTGCGCATATGGGCCTGCAGGCGCTCGGGAGAATGTCCCGAATAGCCGATGGTCCACACGCCGCGATTGATTTCGCGCAGCGTATCTTCCATGTCCGGCTCATCCATGCCGCCCTTGCCCTTGACCACCTTGATATTGGCCGTCAGCTCCTTGGCGAAACCGAATTTCTGCGCCAGCTGATACATGATCATGTGATCGGTGCGCGACTCGAACATCGGCTCGATCACCTTCTCGCGCCACTGAATTGAACGGTTCGAAGCCGTGCAGGAACCCGCACACTCCAGCTGGGTTGCCGCCGGCAGCAGGTAAACGCCGTCCTTGCGCGCCATCGCCGCCATCGCTGCACTGGCCGACGGATAGGGATCGATCACCACCAGCAATTCGAGCTTTTTCATGGCCTCGACCATTTCCTTGCCGCGGTTCTGGCTGTTCGGCGCATGGCCCCAGTACACCACCGCTTTCAGGTTCGAATCCTGGTCGATCAGTTCATTCTTCTCGAGCACCGCGTCGATCCAGCGCGAAACGGTAATGCCCGGCTTTTCCATCGTGGACTGCGAAGCGAACTGCTTTTTGATCCATTCGTAATCAACGCCCCAGACGCTGGCGAAGTGCTTCCACGATCCCGCGGCAATACCGTAGTAACCCGGCAACGAATCCGGATTCGGACCGACGTCAGTGGCACCCTGCACGTTGTCATGGCCGCGGTAGATGTTGGTGCCGCCGCCCGACACACCCACATTGCCCAATGCCAATTGCAGGATGCACGAAGCACGGACAATCGCATTGCCGTTGGTGTGCTGTGTCTGCCCCATCGCCCAGACGATGGTGCTCGGCCGGTTCTTGGCCATTTGTTCGGCAACGTCGCGGACTTCCGCTTCCTTCATGCCGGTGACTTCCTCGACCTTCTCCGGTGTCCACTTCGCAGCCTCTTCCTTCACCTTGTCCATGCCATAGACACGGGCCTTGATGTAATCCTTGTCTTCCCAGCCGTTCTTGAAGATGTGATGCAGCATGCCCATGATGAAGGCGACGTCGGTGCCGGAACGGATGCGATAGAAGGTGTCGGCCTTGGCTGCCGTGCGTGTAAACCGCGGATCCACCACGATCACCTTCGCGCCGTTCTCCTTGGCGTGAAGCGTGTGCAGCATCGACACCGGATGCGCTTCAGCAGCATTCGAACCGAAGAACAGAATGCATTTCGAATTCTGTTCGTCGTTGTACGAGTTGGTCATCGCACCATAACCCCAGGTATTCGCGACGCCCGCGACCGTGGTCGAGTGACAGATGCGCGCCTGGTGATCCATGTTATTGGTGCCGAAGAAGGACACGAACTTGCGCAGCAGGTAAGCCTGCTCGTTGTTGTGCTTGGAAGAACCGATCCAGAACGTCGCGTCCGCGCCCGATTCCTTCTTGATCTTCATCAGCTTTTCGCTGACTTCAGTCAGTGCCACATCCCAGGAAATCTTTTCCCACTTGCCGTCCTTCAGCTTCATCGGCGTACGCAGGCGATGCGAAATTTCGTGCATGCCGTGTTCGCGAATCGAAGCCCCTTTTGCACAGTGCGCGCCGAGGTTGATCGGCGAATCGAACACCGGTTCCTGGCGGATCCACACGCCGTTCTGCACGACCGCATCGATGGCACAGCCGACGGAGCAGTGGGTGCAGATCGTGCGTTTGACCTCGATCTTGCCGTCAGCCGCCTTGTCCGCAGCCTGCGCCTTGCGCATCACCGGGAACGGCAGTTGCGACAGTGCGGCGGCGCCTCCGGCAGCAAGGCCGCTGCGCTTCAGGAATGTCCGGCGATCAATCGTATTGCCGCCGATGAACGCCGTGGCACTGCGTGTCAGACGGCTTTGCGTGGCCGCGGTTTTTGTGGATTTCCGGGTGAGTAACATGTGTTGCTCCTCAGACCTTGGTGGTTTCGTAATAACGGCGCACGTGCTCGGACAGCTGGTAACCCTTGCCCTGCGGCGAAGCCTGCGTGCTTTCGGCTTTCTGCGCGTCACCGTCCTTGGTTGCAACCACGGCGGCTGCCGCGGCGACACCCCCGACTCCGACTGCTGCAAAAAACTTCCTGCGACTCATCTTGTCGTTCATGGCTGGATCTCCTTCAGGCGAGCTCGAAATATTGGGATTCATGGGTCAGAAAAGCATCGGCGACACGTGCAACCTTGCGGTAAAAACCGGCACCCTCGGACTTGTCGATTTTTTCAAACAACTTTCCGCACCAGGGTGCGAGGTAATGCTGGAAAAATTCCTGCTGCTGATCAGCCGCCTCCGGTGACAGCGCCTCCTCACCGATCAGCCCGCGCATCACGTCGCACAGGGCAGCGAGATGGTCTTCGTATTCCGTGCTGTCTTCAGCGCGCGCATAACCCAGCTGTGCCAGATCGCCACGCAGTTCCGCCAGCAACTGGCCGCGCTCGCGACCCGACATGTAACTGGATGCATAAAGCGAGATTGCTGGCTGACCCGGGCTGACAAACAGCGCATCGAATTCTTCAGCCACTGCGGCCGGATTGATCGTTGCGGCGGCTTCACACAAGGCATGCCATTCGTTTGCGAGCGTTGAATCCTGCGCGACGATCATGGCATCCGCTTCTGCAATGCGTTGAAGCAATGCAGCATCGGGCCGGTCAGCAAAGAGATGGGCGAATACGCCGTAGAGCGCGGCTCTGACGCCGTTCTCCCCCGCTGCGGCTGCTTCCGGGATTGCGCCCGTAGCATTTTCTGTTGTGGCCGTCATCATGTGAAATTCTGCCTATCTTATTGGGCTTCAAGGCAAAACTCCACAAGCATTTCGATGAAAATTTGAAACCAATCCGGAATAAAAATTACCCCATATTCATAGGGTTATTCCGGAGCTACTGATCGGCGATGTTGCCGTGCGATGCATTCTGCAACAGGTCCACCACCCTACAGTCTGCACACATCTTGATCCGGTCCAATGCACCGGGCTGTGAAAACATCGAATGCTGTCCCAACTTGGCCAGCATGCCATCCACCATCTGCTTGGTTCCAAAGGGTTTTCCGCATTTGATGCAAGGGAAAGGCTGCGCTTCGTTGAGCGTCCGTGCCTGCTTCACTTCGGGGTTCAGCGCCAGTCGCGGCTGCAGCGTGATGGCCTGCTCCGGGCATGTGCGTACGCACAATCCGCACTGCACGCAATTTCGCTCGATGAAACGCAGCGCAGGCGACTCCTTCGAATCCAGCAAGGCCCCTTCCGGACAGGAGCCCACACAGGCCATGCACAAGGTGCATTTGCCCTGGTCGACGATGATCTCGCCGAACGGCGCGCCGGTTTTCAGCGCGATGACTTCGGGCGCAGGCTTCGCATGGGCACGCAGATGATCGAATACAAAATCCAGAGTAGTCCGCTTCTCGTTCGACAGATTGAATCCCGCCGCCGGCATTGCCGATTGGGGAGGCAGCGCGGCAAGGAGGCGCGTCTGTTCAGCGGCTTCACCTGCAGACAACAGCTGCAAACGTCCCGGCGCATGGCCAAAACCGGCGAGGATTTCTTCACCGATGCCCATTTGCCGGCCCAGCGCTTCGGCATATTCATCCGCCTCGGAACCCGCCAGCAGCACCGCCACCTGTGCCGCCCCCATCGCCACCGCACCCAGCATCAAATCAATGCCGATGGCCGCCACGTGTACCACTTCCACCGGAATCAGGTTGGCCGGCAGCCCCCGCCCCGAACGCCCCAGACGTAAAACCAGATCGCGGCCATCACTGCCGTTATGGAACAGCAAACGCGGATTCTTGCCGCCGGCCGCCGTGTAGGCCTTGAGCATCGCCTTGATCCGCGTGCCCATGTCGGCCACCCGCGGATAGGCATAAGTCATCGCCCCCGACGGGCACACCGTCGCGCAACCGCCGCAACCCATACACAGATGCGGCTCGACCACCACGCGGTTTTCTTTCAGAGCACTGGTGATGGCGCCGGTCGAACAGACGTCAATGCATTTCGCACAGCCGGTGATATTGGAGCGCGCATGAGCGCAGATTTTTTCCTTGTAGACAAAAAACTTCGGCTTCTCGAATTCACCAGTCATCTGCGGCAGCCGTGCCGCGGCCAGCGCCTGCTCCAGCGGATCGCGCCCCGGCGCCAGGTAACCCTGCGGCAGCTCATGCAGACGGATGTGCGGTGTCTCCGACAGATCAAACACCAGGTCAAAACGGTCGGAACGCACGGTATCCGCACGCGCAAAATCTATCGCCTTCACGCTGCCGCAGGCCGTCACACAACTGCGGTGCGATTTGCATTTGTCGAGATCCACCTGCAGCGCCGCACTGATGGCCGACTCCGGACAGGCCACCACGCAGGCGCCGCAGCGCGTGCAGGCTTCCAGATCAATCGGATTCGCCTGCGTCCACGACACTTCGAACGCACCCAGATAACCTTTGAGCTCGGTGACCTTGCCCGAATACACCGGGTAGCGCCGCTCCGCCGGCAATTCAGCGCCCTGCGCATCATCGGTAATCAGCACGCAGATCGACAGCGTGGCCGCGAGACGTTCGGCCCAGCCCAGCGCCGCAGCACCGGGACCGACAATCAACAGGTTGTTGCCGGCTTCATAGTTCACCACCGGCACCGGCTCCGGATCGGGCAGATCGGCTGCCGCCAGCAGCGCCGCGATCTTGGGCGCCGCCTGTGCGCCCTCTTCGCCCCATCCCGCCGTTTCGCGGATGTTGACGAAGCGGATCGCCGCCTGGCCTTCGAAATCATCATGCAGCGCCGAGAACAGCGAAGCCTCCTGCGTACACGCCACCAGCAGATCCTCACCGGATTTGACCGCAGCCTCAAAGGCCGCGACATGCTGCCGGCACAGCGCATCGTGTATCCGCGGCTCGCCCGTTTCACCCAGCGCAGCGGCAAGCGCCTTGCCGTCGAGTTTCATGGTGCGGTTGCAATTGCACAGCAAAGTCTTGTGACGCATGGTTATCCCGTAAGTGTTCTTTACTTTAACGACGACCCGAACAGCCAATCAGCTGCGCAGCGGGTCTTTATCGTTGTTTTCAGGCCGCACGGCAAGCTCTTCAGCCGGCAGAGCCGGTTCAGGTTCACTGGCGGGCAAGGCCGTTTCCGAACCAATCTCCTCACCACCGGCCGAGGCCAGTCGCTGCCGCTCCGCTTCTTCCAGCTTTGCGGCTTCTTCCTGCTTGGCCGCCTCTTCGCGCCGCTCTTTTCCGGCGACGATGATGTCCTGCGCGTGTTTCAACTGCTTCAGCATCTCGTCGGGAATCGGATCGGATATCGAATAATCATCAATATAGGTATCCAACCCGTCCATCACGTTGAAATGCGGTTCATGGAACAGCTTTTTCAACGCCGCACGACGCAACGACTCATCCACCTTGGGATTCAGGAAGCCGCGGAAATCCGATTCCATGTTCAAACCCTCGACCGGCGGCAGCTCGGGCGGCTTGTCCTGTGTCGCCGGCGTCACCGCCACCGGCGGCGCGGCCTGCTCTTCACGCACCTGCTGCTTGCGGCGTGACCAGCGCGACAGGAATTCTTCCGGCGTTTCAGTCGTTTTTTTGTCGCTGTCGTTCATGCTGTGCGGAGAACCTTGCGCATCAATCCGGCCGCCAGTTGCCCATGCGACCCTTGTCCTTGTTGCTCGCGTATTTCTTCTTCTTATGCGGCTCGGGCTTGTAGTTCAGCTCGCAATACTGCGCCATCCACGGCAACAGCTCCGCCGGCAGCGGCACGCCATCGACCGGCTCGCCGCTGTCCAGCCAGCGCGAGCCTTCGTGATAACTCACCGTCAACCGCTGCGGACGCGCCCATTCATCCTCCAGCCGCCACATCACAAACACCTTGGGCTGCGGCGACGTGATGTTCATGTAATAACCCTCGGCTTCATCGCGCTGCAGAACGATGTCGAATCCACTGAACATGACTTGCAGCAGTTGCGGATTCTCGACAATGACTTTGGGCTCGGCAGCCGGCTCGAGATCGGGCACCACGCCCTTGGCCTCCCATTTTTCGGTGGCCCAGCGATTGTCCAGCGCCAGCCGCTCCATGATCACGGCAGCGGGCCAGCGGGTTGATAATGGGGGTTCAGGAAGCGACATGCGCGCATTCTGCGCTACCGACTCCGGGGATTCAACCGGCCAGACCACGTAAATACCTGATTTTCAAGTATTGTCATCCTTGCGCCTGTGGAAACACCTTTGCCATAATCATCGGCCCTCACGGCCTACAACATGACCGCAACAATTCTCAACGCCAGCAAGCCCGCCATCCGAGACCGCCTCGACAGGCCCCTGCGCGACCTGCGTATCTCGGTCACCGACCGCTGCAACTTCCGCTGTGTGTATTGCATGCCGAAAGAGAAGTTCGGCAGCGACCACCAGTTTCTGGAACGCTCTGCCCTGCTGTCCTTCGAAGAAATCAGGCGGCTGGCACGTGTCTTCAAATCCCACGGCGTTGAAAAAATCCGCCTCACCGGCGGCGAACCGCTGGTGCGCAAGAACGTCGAGCAACTGGTCAGACTGCTGTCCGACATTCCCGGCCTGGATCTGACGCTGACCACCAACGGCTCGCTGCTCGCCAAAAAAGCCCAGGCGCTGCGCGACGCTGGCCTCAAACGCATCACCGTCAGCCTCGACTCGATGGACGACGCCGTGTTCAAGGCGATGAACGACGTCGACTTCCCGGTCGCCAAAGTCATCGAAGGCATCGACGCTGCGGCGGCCGCCGGCTTTGATCCGATCAAGGTCAACATGGTCGTCAAGCGCGGCCTCAACGAACACAGCATCCTGCCGATGGCGCGGTTTTTCCGCGAGCGCGGCCATATCCTGCGTTTCATCGAATACATGGATGTCGGCGCCACCAACGGCTGGCGCCTCGACGACGTGGTCAGCGCACGCGAGATCGTGGACATCATCTCGCGTGAAATGCCGCTGGAACCCGCAGACCCCAACTACACCGGCGAAGTCGCCGAACGCTGGCGCTACAAGGATGGCTCCGGCGAGATCGGCGTCATCGCCTCCGTCACCCAGGCCTTCTGCCGCGACTGCACCCGCGCGCGCATCTCCACCGAAGGCCAGCTCTACACCTGCCTTTTCGCCACCAGCGGCCACGACCTGCGCACGCTGCTGCGCGGCGGCGCCAGCGATGACGAACTCTCGGCCGCCATCGACAAGGTCTGGACCGCACGTGCCGACCGTTACTCGGAAATCCGCGGTGAACACACGATCCCGCTGAAGAAGATCGAGATGTCGTACATCGGGGGCTGAGTGAAGTTTTTTCCAGCCATTCCCGTCATGGCTCTGCTTGCATTGAGTTCAACCGCCTCCGCACAGACCGCCCAGATTGATTTTTACAACAACACCGCCGCGGATGTTTGTGTTGGAGAACAATCCAGAACCAGTTGCCAGAAAGTACCCTCCAAACAATCAGGCCGGGTTTATATTCGCAATACCCTGTGGATTCAATTTGGCATCGAGACCTTCCGCTACAACGTGCCCAGAAGTTTTCTGAAACACGATTTAAGACTGCAGGCAGAACCGGATGGCAAACTCTATCTCGTTCCGCCTGGTAAGCCATTACCAGCCTCCGCATTACACAAACAACCCGTCGGCTTTCCGTTGGCGCCCACGCGAAAAGTGGATCTGACATAACTGCCTTGCCCCCGCATCCATGTCCAAACCCGAAATCACCCACGCCTCCCGTCCACTCACCGTCGAAGTCGACGCGCTGAACGAACACGGCGAGTCCGTGCCGACGCCCATCGCCGGCGAACATCCGCTGACGATCTATATCGACAAGCGCGAAATCGTCACGCTGATGACGCTGGGCCAGAACCCCGAAGCGCTGGTGCTCGGCTATCTGCGCAACCAGCGCCTGATGAAATCCATCGACGACATCAAAGCCGTGCAGGTCGATTGGGAAACCGATTCCGCCGCCGTCACCACGCGCAAGGCCGTCAAAGACCTCGACAAGAAGATGAGCAAGCGCACCGTCACCACCGGCTGCGGCCAGGGCACGGTGTTCGGCGACCTGATGGAAGAAATCGACAGCATCAAACTGCGTGACGACGTGCGCTTGAGCGAAAACGGCCTGCACGCCTTGCTCAACGCCGTACGTCTGCATGAAACCATCTACAAAAGCGCCGGCGCCGTCCACGGCTGCGCGCTCGCCGCCGTCAACGGTGACAACGCCGAAATCCTGCACTTTGTTGAAGACGTCGGCCGCCACAACGCGGTCGACGCGATTGCCGGCCTGATGTGGCTCAACGACATTGACGGCTCGGACAAGGTGTTCTACACCACGGGCCGGCTGACTTCGGAAATGGTGATCAAGGCTGCGCAGATGCGCATCCCCTTCCTCGTCTCCCGATCAGGACTCACGCAGATGGGCCACGATGTCGCACAACGCACCGGCATCACCATGCTCGGCCGCGCGGTCAACAAACACTATCTGCTGTTCACCGGCCGCGAGCGTTTCGTGAAGCCGATCAGCCGCACGCTGGTCGCATGACTATAACGGGGACGAAAGTCGGAATTACCGGCGTGTTACTCGCTGGCGGCCAGGGCCGGCGCATGGGCGGCGTCGACAAGGGCCTGCAACTGCTGCGCGGCAAACCGATGGCACAGCACGTCATCGAACGCTTCGCCCCGCAGGTCGATGAACTGCTGATCAATGCCAACCAGAATATTGAACAATATCAAGGACTTGGATATCGCGTCATCCCTGACGCGATCGGCGGTTTTGTCGGCCCGCTGGCGGGCCTGCATCGCGGCTTGAGTGAAGCTGCGCATCCGCTGGTCGTCACCGCACCCTGTGACTCCCCCTTCCTGCCGCTGGATCTGGTGGCGAAGCTCAATGCCGCACTGGAACAGCAAAACGCCGAACTCGCGGTGGCCCGCACCGGCGATCAGCCCCATCCGGTGTTTTGTTTATGCAGGAAGTCGGTGTTGCCGAGCCTCACCGCGTTTCTCGAAAGCGGCGGACGCAAGATTGACTGGTGGTATGCGCAACTGAAAGTTGCGGATGTCGATTTTGTCGACGAGGCGGCGTTTCGGAATATCAATACGCGGGAAGAACTCTCCGCTAACAACTGAACAAATCCGCTCGAATTTATCTTTTACTTCGCCAATGAATGTGTGCACCACTGCATCTCGCAAGGCACGCCATCATTATCCCCGTCCATTTCAACATTTGGACAATTGCGAAGGAAATATTTTGCTTCATCGCAGGAAGTCATCTGGGAACAATGAGTGCGCCCATCACATTGATAAACTGTGCTTGCTTCCTGAAACCTTGATTTAACTGGGAGCTGCGTTACAGACTCTATACGACCAGTTGCTGCAGGTAATGACACCGATCGACGGGAATATTCGCCAAATCCATACACCAAAATCCCGATAAAAAAGAGAATCGCAATAACCTGCCCAAGGAAATTGGATTTCTCTTTTAGGGGTCTTGACGAAGGCCGCCTTGGAACGGATACGCGCGCCACAGTCGTCCGATCCAGGCATACAAGATTTTTCGCCCGCTTTTTTCCTTTGTCATCAGTTTCAATTTCAAAACTGAGCTTCTCCCCTATAGTCGGGCGAAGGCCATCCTGCGAAAAAACAGAAATATGAACAAAAATCTCCTGTCCGCCTTGAACAGGCGAGATAAACCCGAATCCCCTGCCGTCATTCCACTTTAAGAGCACACCCTCAGTTCGCATTCGGATTCCAGAAGAAATTAAATGGGGTCAGAGTAGTTTTCTAAAAAACTTACTCCGACCCCATTTACTGTTTTTATTTTTTCAATTCAGCAGGGTAGCGTGAACTCGCGTCATAAGGAAACTTCGTTGTTACAAATTCAATAATAGCGGGCCCTATGGGCTTTCCGATTCCTTCCATCCCCTTTGAAAACTGCAGAAAGGAATTATCAAGGGCTTGCCATTTTTCTGCCCAGGCTGTTGATAACGAATGCTGAGGCAATTGAAGAAGTGGCATCAGGCGGTGCAACATCCAAGAAACCTCAGCGTACCTATTTACGTACATAGTCGTACCGTCATCTGAGTGCGTCGGCAATATTGGCAATCCTCCGGCACCCATAAGCCAATCCATTGCCTCAAGACTCGAATATGTCAGGCCGTGGATTTCATTATCAAACATATCATCCCATTTCCTAAGTTCCTCTATCGTTCTGAGAGTTAGTCCACTTTTAGTCCCAGACATTAGCTTGAATATCTCCTTCTCAACTTCCGTCCTTTGTATCCGCAATGCTCTTTTAATTTCTAACTTATCGGCCTCGTTTTTTCTGTTCTGACTTCCTTTTGGTTTCGGCATTTCTCCGTCAACGAGGCCCACAACTTGCCCATCGTCATACAACCCATTCAGAACAGCCAAACGGATTTGCGTTTGTTCGACTATTACCCGTAGCAGGGTGTAACCCTGCCAAGG
>CAMAYE010000079.1 GCA_945862135.1 Bordetella parapertussis | reverse complement strand
GGCCGAGATCTTTGCGTTCCTCAGGATCATTCTTCAGGTCAAACAGCATTGGCGGCACAGTCGCGTAATGGATGTACTTCCATTGCCCAAGACGGATCATGAAGGCACCGCACATTGACGCCGCTGCGTGATATTCGGAAAGGATCGTGCGTGCCGGCACCTTGCCCTGCGCGATATCGATCAATGAAACGCCGGGCAGTGTTGCATCATCGGTATGGGCTTTCGCACCAAGCGCGTGGATGAAAGTCGGGAAACCGTCGGCCAGCGTCACCGGTGTGTCGCAGACATTGCCGGCAGGCACGCCTGGGCCAGCCATGATCATCGGGATGCCGGCGGATTCTTCATACATCGTTGATTTGCCCCACATGCCGCGGGTGCCGAGGTTGTCGCCGTGGTCTGATGAATAAACCACGCGGGTGTTGTTCATCAGGCCGGTTTCTTCGAGTGTGCGCAGGATCTTGCCGACGTTGTCATCCATGAAGGAAGTCAGGCCGAAGTAGGCGGTGATCGCGCGGCGCACCATCGGCGCATCGAAGGGATCGTCGTAACACATGCTCTTGCGCATCGCGTCGATGAAGGGATGCTGCGGGCGCTGGTCGTGGTCATACATATTGGGCCAGGGCACTGCATCCTCGGGATACATGTCGTAGAACTGCGGTGGCGCGATTAGCGGGAAGTGCGGCGAGACAAAGCCTACGTATAACGCCCAGGGTTTGGCTTTTAATGTCGGCGCCTTGGTCTTCAGCCACTTGATGGTTTCGGTGGCGATGTCGCGATCATATTTGGTGTATTCGGATTCACCACGACCGGCTTCCGGGCCGAGATTGGCGGAGCCTGAGCGTCGCGGCAGTTCCTCGCGGATCAGACCCAGCAAATCGCCGACGCCGTTGACGATATGCAGCGGCAGGATCTCTTCGTCGAAGCCGTTGCGTTTGGCTTCCGAATCCAGGTAATGCAGCTTGCCGATTGAGGCGACATGATGGCCCTGTGCCATCAGCCGGTGACCCCAGGTCGGGATCTTGCCGTCATAGGCAATGGCGTTGTCCCAGTAGCGGATCTTGTGCACGTATTGGCCGGTGGCGAAGGATGCGCGAGCCGGCACGCAGATCGGGCAGTTGGTATAGGCAGACGTGAAGCGCGTGCCGCGGGCGGCCAGCGCATCAAGGTTGGGTGTCTTGATCATCGGATGTCCCGCACAGCCGAGCACGCGTTTGTTGTGCTCGTCGGACATGATGAAAATCAGGTTGGTGGCTTCGCTCATGGTCTCCCCCGGGTTGCTTGTTCGTGTTGTTTGTATTGATTATTTGTATTTTTTGGTAATGAGGTCGGCGACGCTGGTGCCGGCATCAATATCGGCCTTGCGTTTGGTATCGCCGGCGTCGATCTTGCGCGCCGCTTCCAGCACCAGTGCGGCTTTTTCATGCGGAACAACGGCAACACCCGCATCATCGGCGCAGATGATGTCGCCGGGTTTGACCTGGATGCCGCAGATCTGCACGGTGCCGTTGACCTCAACGGTTTGCATGCGCCACTTGCCGGTGATCGGCGTGAAACCCTTGCACCACACCGGCCAGTCCATGCCGCGATACTGGTCGGGATCGCGAACTGTCGCATCGACAATCGCGCCGATGAAGCCCTGACGTTTGGCAATCGTCGCTGACTGACCACCCATATTGGAGCAACCCATGACGCCTTCGATCACCAGCACATCGCCGGGCTCTGCCAGGTTGTGCGCTTCGGTTTCGCCCTGGCCGCTGGTTTTGTCGGTGGCGGCTTTGTGGATTTGCGTGGCGTGCGCGATGTTGCGCACGGTCAGCGCCGGGCCAACGATACGTTTACCGAGGTTGACTGGCGGCAGCACGTAACCGGGAATCACGGCGACGAGGCCGAGTTCATCACAGGCATCGGACAGCGTGCCGGTCAGGTCAACGAGATTGCGAAAACCTTCAATGATTTCAGGTGCGACTCGCGGTAGTTCCAGCATGCGGATGGCTTCGCGCGGCAGTTTGCCGAGTGTGGTCTTGGCCATGAATATCCTCCGGGTGAGCGGAAGATGTTACTACGCGCCACCGAGGCGGCGCGTAGTCATCCGAGCATGTGGACTACAAGTGCCGGGTCAGCCGCAGGTGCCGGTGAACCCGCAGGCGGTGCAGTAATCGCAGCCGTCCTTGCGGATCAGCGTGTGGTTGCCGCACTCGGGGCAGCGTGAACCTTTCATGACCTTCGGCTCGGTGCTGCGTTCCGGCGCTTCAAGAATGCCCATCTGCGTCAGTGGCGCACCGTTTGCGTCGAGGATGCCCAGCATCGCGTAGCGGTGCAGGATAAGGTTGGCGACATACGCGACCGTCGAAGGATAAGTGGCCTGCTTGCGTTCGCCCGGCACGAAAGCCATGAAGTCACCCAGTGGTTCCGGGAACTCCAGCAGTTTTTTCAGTTTCATGCCGATCCAGGCCGGATCCATCACGCGCATGTCGAGCGAGAGGATCTTGCACAGGCCGTCGAGGGCGCGCGGGTATTCGCCGGCGAGCCACATCGAGTACGGGCGGGTGACGCCATCGGGCAAGGTGATTTCCTTGATGCCCAACACGAAGTCATCTCCGGTGCGCGGGTTGAGTACGTCGACGGTCCATGACATCGTGCCGTCGGTGCCGGTCTTGGGTTCTTTCGGCGCAAACATCGCGTCGAGTACCGGTGTGGCCGACTGGCCGAACAGCGCGGCGCCGGGCGAGGTCAGCGCGCCCAGTTGATCGGCACGCCAGCGCACGACTTGCGCGAAGGCGGCAACCACCGAAGGCATGCGTTTGACTTCGCCGAGCGGCGGGAAGGCCATGTCGAAGGGTTCATCACCGCCGGCGCGGGCCAGCGAGTCGAGCTTGAGTTTGAGCCAGCCCGGATCATCGGCGCGCATGTCCATCGACAAGGTCTTGGCGACCGCGCCGAGGCCGCGCGGCTGTTCGCTGCCGTTCACCCAGACTTCGAAGGCGTGGTTGTGTTCGTTTTCGACGTGACCGACAAACACCGCAAAGGCGCCGTGCGGATGTTCGATCATGTATGTCCAGGCCGGATTGCCTGCAGTCATCGACGGACGGCCGGGCCAGCGCAGGCTGGCCAGCACCGGGGCTGGCAACGACTGGATCTGGATGCGGCGGTTGACGTCGTCGGCGCGGAAATCCTGCGGTGCTTTTTCCTTGCTGGTCGGTTCCACTGACAGCACGGAGCCAAGGATGCTGTTCGGGCGATAGGTGGCCAGGCCTTTCAGGCCGGATTTCCAGGCGCGGAAATACAGATCCTGGAATTCGCTGTACGGGTAGTCCTCGGGAACGTTGACGGTTTTGGAAATGCTGGTATCGACGTATGGCGCGACCGCGGCGACCATTTCTTCATGTGCCGTTGCTGAGATTTCGAGTGCGGTGACAAACCACGGCGGCAGTTTCTCGGTGTTGCCGCCTTCGGCCTTGTAACGGCGCCAGGCGTGATCTTCGACGGCGAATTCGCGCATGGTGTTGTCGGGCATGCGTTTTTTGCGCGTGTAGGTCCATGAGAACGGCGGCTCGATGCCGTTCGAGGCATTGTCGGCGAAGGACAGGCTGATCGTGCCGGTCGGCGCGATCGACAGCAGGTGGCTGTTGCGGATGCCGTTTTTGCGGATGACCTGTTTGATTTCATCGGGCAGACGTGCGGCGAAGCTGCTGCCGCTGAGGTACAGATCGGCATTGAACAGCGGGAAGGCGCCTTTTTCACGGGCGAGTTCCGCCGAGGCGCGATAGGCAGCGTCGCGCATGGCTTCGGAAATCTTCGCAGCCATCTGCCGGGCTTCCGGCGTGTCGTAACGCAGGCGCAGCATGATTAGCGCGTCGCCGAGGCCGGTAAAGCCGAGTCCGACGCGGCGCTTGTTGGCGGCTTCTTCCTGCTGTTGCTTCAGCGGCCAGGCGGTGACGTCCAGCACGTTGTCGAGCATGCGCGTGGCAACGGCGACGACGCGGCCGAAATGTTCGAAATTGAATTCGGATTTTTCGGCAAACGGTTGTTTGACGAATTTGGTCAGGTCGATTGAGCCGAGGCAGCAGCAGCCATAGGGCGGCAGCGGCTGTTCGGCGCAGGGGTTCGTGGCCTCGATGGTTTCACAGTAATTGAGGTTGTTGTCCTTGTTCATGCGGTCGATGAACAGGATGCCCGGTTCGGCGTGATCGTAGGTGGAGTGCATGACCTGTTCCCACAGGTCGCGTGCCGGCACCTTGCGGT
This sequence comes from Bordetella parapertussis, assembly GCA_945862135.1. GTDB lineage: Bacteria > Pseudomonadota > Gammaproteobacteria > Burkholderiales > SG8-41. Next base: position 9,512 of record CAMAYE010000079.1, on the reverse strand, counting down.
AGACCCACAGGCCGTCTTCGCGCTGATACGAACCCAGGGCCATTTGCTTGGCATTGGGCTTGGAGCGGTGCACGAGTTCGACGTCCCGATCCTTCTCTACGGCTTCCATGAAGGTGTCGGTGACGCCGACGGAGATGTTGAAATTGGTGAGGTCGCCCTTGTCCTTGGCGTGAATGAAATCTTCGACGTCCGGGTGGTCACAGCGCAGAACGGCCATCTGCGCGCCTCGGCGTGAGCCGGCGGATTCCACCGTCTCGCAGGAGCGGTCGAATACACGCATATAGGACACTGGGCCGCTGGCATTGGACTGCGTGCCTTTGACTTCGGCACCCTTGGGGCGGATCGACGAGAAGTCGTAACCGACGCCGCCGCCACGACGCATGGTTTCTGCGGCTTCTTGCAGCGCGATATAGATGCCGGGGCGGCCATCAACCGTTTCGGAGATCGAATCGCCGACCGGTTGCACAAAACAGTTGATTAGTGTTGCAGCGAGTTGCACGCCGGCGGCGGAGTTGATGCGGCCGGCGGGGATGAAGCCTTCCTCCTGGGCCTGCAGGAAACGTTTTTCCCAGAGACCGCGCTGGTCTTCTGCTTCGACCTGGGCCAGCGCACGTGCGACTCGTCGTCGCACATCGGTGATACTGGTTTCCTTGCCCTTGGCATACTTCTCGAGGAGGGTGTCGCGGCTGATTTCCTGCTCGGGGAGTGCGACGGCGTTGGCGGCGCCGAGGGCGGATTCATTCATTCTTCTTGACCTTTCTGTCTGCGGCGCTTACTGGGCGCCAATGTTTTTGTAAAAGCAATTTGGCGAGCAGTATGCGCTCCGTACTTACGTCTGAAAAGTCTCGTGATTTGACTTTAATCAAAGTTTGCAACATATTGTTTTTGCATCCGTTCTGCGAAGCCGTTTGAGCTTGGCAAGGTAATCTGTCGGCCTTGACATTTCGCTTGAGTTATTCTCCCGGGTTCGTAACCGTGCGAGCTTGCACATCGTGCAATGCCGGGCAAAATTTCCACCATTCAATCTAGCGCAGGGAAGGGCAACATCATGTATCAAGCCATTCAATGGGAAGTGCGTGAACACATCGGCATCCTCAGACTAAACCGCCCCGAGCGGCTGAATGCCATCGACAACGTGATGCGCAATGAGATGGAGCATGTGTTGCGTGCTGCTGAAGCCGACCCGGATGTTTGGACCATCATCGCTACCGGCAATGGCCGTGGTTTCTGCTCTGGCGCTGATCTGAAGGCCCGCGCCGAGGCCGAGAAGGCGGGGGCTGGCGGCACTTCGCCGCAGCCGCTGTTCGACATGAAGTATTACTACGCGATCGGTTTCAGTCAGATCACCAAACCGGTGATTGCGGCGGTGAACGGCGTGACCCGCGGCGCCGGCTGCAACATGGCGTTTGCTGCCGACTTCCGCATTCTCAGTGAGCAAGCCAATTTCGGCGTCAACTTCGTCGAGCGTGGCTTGATGGGTGAAACCGCGACCTGGTATCTGCCGCGACTGGTGGGACATGCCAAGGCGGCTGAACTGTGCCTGCTGGGCGAACCGTTTGATGCCGCGCAGGCCAAGGCCATGGGGCTGGCCTACTCAGTGGTGCCGCACGACAAGCTGATGGATGAAGCGATGGCGCTGGCGCGCAAACTCAACAGCAAGGCGCCGATTGCGGTGCAGATGACCAAGATCGCCTTGCGTCGTGCCTGGCAGCAGGACGTCGAACAGCAACTCGAGTTGCAGAACACGATGAACAACAAGCTCAAGGGCACTGAGGACACGAAAGAGGCGCTACGCGCGTTCATCGAGAAACGTCCGCCCCAGTTCAAGGGCGCATAAACACAAAGCCGGGCGGCAACACCCTGTAGAGGCGGACACCATGCATATCGCTTTTGTCGGATTGGGCCAGATGGGGCGGCCCATGGCCATCAACATGCTGAAAAGCGGCGCGAAGCTGACCGTGAGTTCAGCGAGCGGCAAGCGCCATGCCGAGCTGGAGGCCAAGGGTGCGCAGGCCACCAGCGACCTCGCTGTGGTGGCGCGTGCCGACATCGTGTTTCTCTGTCTGCCGGGTACCGAGGCGGTGCGGGAAACGCTGTTTGGCGCGAAGGGCATCGCTGCGATGATGGGGGCCTCCCAGATCATCGTCGATACCAGCACCATGGATTACCTGGAAACCCGTGAGTTCGCGAATAAACTCGCGGAGCGCGGCATCGGTTTTATCGATGCGCCCGTTTCCGGCATGGAGGCGCGCGCGATCGAAGGCACGCTGACGGCGATGTGTGGCGGCAATGAGGAGACACTCGAGAAAGTCAGGCCTTATCTGTCCTGCGTCGCCAACAACATCCTGCACATGGGCGATTCCGGCAGCGGCCAGTTGTCCAAGCTGATCAATCAGCTGCTGTTCGACATCAACTGTGCAGCCATCGCGGAAGTGCTGCCGATGGCGGCAAAGCTTGGCATTGATCCGGAGAAGATCGGCAAGATCATCAACAGCGGCACCGGACGCAGCTATGCCTCGGAGTTTTTCATTCCGCGGATCCTCAAAAACAATTTCGCCGACGGTTATCCGCTACAGCATGCCTACAAGGATATTGATGCGGGGGCCAAGGTCAGCGCCACCCACAATATTCCGATGCCGGTTCTGGCGGCTGCATCTGCTACCTACCAGATGGCCTTGCTCAAAGGGCATGGTCATCTCGACAAGGGCGCGATGATTCGCGTCTTTGAAGAGTTGCTGGACGTGCAGTTCCGCAGCAAGGACGACAATGCCGCAGGCTGAGATCCGGGTTGATGCCGGGCGCCTGAACGCATTTGCTACCGCGGTTTATGCCGGTGCCGGTATGCCGGAAGCGGATGCGCGGCTGCTGGCCGATACGCTGGTGCAGTCGGATCTGTGGGGGCATCAGTCGCATGGCGTGTTGCGTCTGGGCTGGTACCTGGAGCGTTTGCAAAACAAAGTGATGGACTCGGTGACCAAGCCGGAATTCGTCGTGGACGCCGGCGCGATGGCGGTCATCGACGGTCACGACGGCGTCGGCCATGTGCTCACGATGCTGGCCACCCGCGAGGCGGTGAAGCGGGCCAAGCAGCACGGCATTGCCGCGGTCGGCGTGCGCATGTCGAATCATTTCGGCACCTGCATGTATTACACCCGCCTCGGTGCGCTCGATGGCTGCGTGATGCTGCTGACGACCAACGGCGGGCCGGCAATGGCGCCCTGGGGCGGGCGCAAGAAAATCATTGGCACCAATCCCTGGTCGGTGGCGACGCCAGCGGGAAAACACCCGCCCTTCCTGATGGACATGGCGAATACCGGTGTTGCGCGGGGCAAGATCTATCTCGCACACAATAAACGTCAGCCGATTCCCGAGGGTTGGGCGATCGACAAGGACGGCGCGCCGACGACCGATCCGCAGGCGGCAATCGAAGGGATTGTGCTGCCGATGGCCGGGCACAAGGGGTATGCGATTGCGATGATGGTTGATGTGCTGTCCGGCGTGTTGACCGGCAGCGGATTTTTATCCGGTGTGCACAGCCCGTATAAAACCGCGGAGAAGAGCAACTGCGGCCACTTCATGGTTGCGATCAACATCGAGGCGCTGCAGCCGTTGGCGCAGTTCAATGCGCGCATGGAGCAGTACATTGCCGAACTGAAGTCGGTGCCGCTGGCCAAGGGCAGTGATGAGGTGTTTTATCCCGGCGAAATCGAAGCCAACAACGACATCGCCAACCGTCGGGACGGCCTGCTGCTGCCCGCGGATACGCTGGAGAATCTGGTCTCCATTGCGCGCGATACCGGACTGACGGCGCTGCTGCCCTTCTGAAATTTGGCGGGTGTTATTGCTTTGAGGCTATTGCGCCTTGGAAGGGGCTTCCGCTATCGTGTCGAACTCCCGAAGCAGGCGTATTCAGTGTGACTGCGCATTCCGGATGACGCAGCATCAAGGAAGGTAATTTCCCATGGCAAAGAAGAGCGGAAAAGCTGTAAAAGGCGCGGTAAAAATCGCTGCAAAAGGTGCGGCAAAAAGCGCAGTGAAAAGCGGCATGCGCAAAGGATTGACCGCCTATGGCGACGAGGGTTTCTCGCTGTTCCTGCGCAAAGCCTTCATCAAGGCGATGGGTTACACCGATGATGCGCTCGACCGGCCGATTGTCGGCATCACCAATACCTTCAGCGGATTCAACGCCTGCCACCGCAATGTTCCGGAACTGATTGAAGCCGTCAAACGCGGTGTGATGCTTGCCGGCGGTTTGCCGGTAGAGTTTCCGGTCATCACGCTGCATGAATCGTTCGCCTATCCAACCAGCATGTACCTGCGCAATCTGATGTCGGTGGACACCGAGGAGATGATGCGCGGACAGCCGGTGGATTCGGTGGTGCTGATTGGCGGCTGCGACAAGACTGTTCCTGCATTGCTGATGGGCGCGGCCAGCGCCAATGTGCCGTCGATCATGCTGGTGACGGGGCCGATGATTACCGGTGATCACAAGGGTGAGCGCCTCGGTGCCTGTACTGACTGCCGCCGCTTCTGGGGTAAATACCGCGCCACCGAAATTTCCGAGCAGGAAATCGGCGAAATCAACAACAAGCTCGCGCCGTCGGCCGGCACTTGCATGGTGATGGGTACGGCGAGCACGATGGCGCTGTGCACCGAAGCGATGGGCATGATGCTTCCCGGCGGCTCCTGCGTGCCAGCGGTGATGGCGGATCGCCTGCGTCAGGCGGAGGCCAGCGGCGCGCGCGCAGTGGCGATGGCCAAAGAGAAGCTGACGCCCGACAAGATCATGACGGTCGAGGCTTTCGAGAATGCGCTGCGCGTACTGTTTGCGGTTGGCGGCTCGACCAATGCCATCGTGCATCTGGCGGCGATGGCGGGGCGCTTGGGCATCAAGCTGGATCTGGATGCTTTCGACAAGATGGGCCGCGAGACGCCGGTGCTGGTGGATCTGAAACCGACCGGCCAGGGTTATATGGAGGATCTCTACAAGGCCGGTGGCCTTGCCGTGATCCTGCGTGAACTCAAGCATCAGCTGAATCTGAAGGCGCTGACCGTCACCGGCAAAACCCTCGGCGAAGATCTGGCGGAAGCGCCGCCGGCCTGGGACCAGAAGGTGGTGCGCAAATTCAAGGATCCGGTGTTTGCCGGTGGCAGCATTGCCGTGTTGCGCGGCAATCTCGCGCCGGGTGGTGCGATCATCAAGCAGGCGGCGATGGATCCGAAGCTGACGAAGCACGAGGGCCGCGCGGTGGTGTTCGAATCGCTGCCGGATATGGCGGAGCGTGTCGATGATCCGAAACTCGACGTCAAAGCCGATGATATTCTGGTGCTGAAAAATGCAGGACCGATCGGCGCGCCCGGCATGCCCGAAGCCGGTTACCTGCCGATTCCTAAAAAACTCGCGGCCAAGGGTGTGAAAGACATGGTGCGCATTTCCGATGCGCGCATGAGCGGCACTGCATTCGGCGCGATCGTGCTGCATGTGACGCCGGAGTCGGCAATCGGCGGTACACTGGCACTGGTGCAGAACGGCGACCGCATTCGCCTTGATGTGCCGGCGCGCAAGCTGGAATTGCTGGTCAGCGATGCTGAACTGGAAGCCCGCCGCAAGAAGTGGAAGGCACCAAAGCCGCGCAAGGACGATGCGCGCGGTTACCGCAAGTTGTTCATGGAGCAGATCACGCAGGCCGATGAGGGCTGCGACTTTGCATTTTTGAAAACCGAAATCACCACCCAGGCCCCCCGCAAGCGATGAGTCAAAAGAAAACGAAGTCGAAAGCCAAGACTAAAGCCGGCAGTGCATCCCGCAAGCAGTCAAAAAAACCTATAAAAAACAAAAAAATAGTTAAAAAATCTGTCGTCAGCAAAACGGCCGTAAAAACCGTGAAGGCGGCCAAGCCGCGGGTCGCGGTACGTAATTCACCGATCCATGGTCGTGGCGTGTTTGCGCTCAACACCATTGTCAAAGGCGCGCGCATTATCGAATACACCGGCGAGCGCATGTCGCATGCCGAAGCCGATCGCCGTTACGGGGATCTGCACGATGGTTCCTCGCACACCATGCTGTTCGCGGCGACCGACAAGGTGGTCATCGATGCCACCAAACGCGGCGGCCCGGCGCGCTGGATCAATCACTCCTGCGCGCCGAATTGCGAAGCCAATGAGGAAGACGGTCGCGTGTTCATCGATGCCATCCGTCCGATCAAGCCGGGCCAGGAGCTGTCGTACGACTACAACCTGGTACTGGAAGAACGCCACACCCCGAAACTCAAGCGCGAGCATCCCTGCCACTGCGGCATGCCGAAATGCCGCGGCACGCTACTGGGCAGCAAACGCTAAGGCGAATCAGCTGTTTGTTCGGTTGACGCGCAACGCGCGCACCCGCGGCGATGCGAAGATCGTGCCGTGTTTGATGTGGGCTTCATGGTTGGCCTCGATGTTGTCGAGGTCGTAGAGGTAATTCACCATGAAGCCGGCGGCATTCTGCTGGCCCTTGGGTGAGGGGTCACCCAGCCAGCGGATGTTTTCGATGCTGGCGCCATTGCCGAGATGGAAACGGGCCACAGGGTCCGCCGGTCGTCCGGCGCCATTTTTGGCTTCAAGAAGATATTCCGCGGCCTTGTCCTGCAATCCCGGACGCAATTGCGTGGCGAGTGCCGGCTCGGCATGCCAGTCCGGCCGCGACATGTCCTGCAGCAGTGATGATTCCGGATAGGTGCGTTTGAGCCATCCCATGAAGCCGGGTACCGGCGACAATGTGACGAAGGTGCGCAGCTGCGGGAAGTCACGTTTGAGTTCCGCCGCCACCTGCTTGATCAGGAAGTTGCCGAACGATACGCCACGCAGTCCGCGTTGGCAGTTTGAAATCGAATAGAACACCGCGGTCTTGGCCGTGCGCGGATTGATCGGCATCCGTCCGTCGGCGAGCAGTGGTGCGATGGCGTCCGGAATTTCGTGAGTCAGTGCGACTTCAACGAATATCAACGGATCATCGGCAAGTGTCGGATGAAAAAACGCAAAGCACTTGCGATCCGGCGGGTCGAGGCGTCGCCGCAGGTCGCCCCAGCCGGAAATTTCATGCACGGCTTCGTAACGGATGATTTTTTCGAGCACAACCGCCGGCGTATGCCAGTCGATGGGGCGCAATTGCAGAAATCCGCGATTGAACCAGGAGTGGAACAGATGCTCGAAGTCGGCGTCGACTTCGCTGAGTTCCGGGTGATCGCGTAAATGGTCGATCACGTCTTCGCGCATGCGCAGCAGGCTTGCGGTGCCGCTCGGCGCGAAATTCAGCCGGCGCAACAACTCGGGCCGGCGCGAGTCGGAGGCTTCATGCACCTGGCGGATCATTGCCGGATGCGGATCGGAAAAATAGGCGCGGATCGCCGCGTCCAGCCGTTGCGGGTTGGCGGCAAAGCGGGTCGCCAGAACGTTCAGGAACTCCAGCTTGCCTTCCGGCGGCAGCGCCGCATAACGATCAAGGATGCGTCGTGCGAGTGCGACGCCCGACGCTTCACCCAGTTCCGAATACAGTGTTTCTGCGGCTTCAGCGAGCCAGTTCTGGCGGCGACGGTCACGCAGCGTGCGGCTGCGTGCCGTGACGCCGTTCCAGAAACGGGCCAGAAGGCCTGTTTCCGGAGCGGTTGCGGTATCAGTCGACTTTGGCACCGGAAGCCTTGACGACCTTGCCCCAGGTTTCGATTTCGCCGCGGACGAACTTGCCGAACTCGGCCGGTGGTTGTCCGCCTGCGGTGGCGCCGAGGGATGCCCACACCTTTTTGACCTCGGGTAATTGCAGCGCTTGCGCCATCGATTTGTACATGCGATCGACGATCGGCTGCGGCGTGCCCTTTACACCCCAAAGTGCATACCAGGTGGTGACGTTGATATTGACGCCGGATTCCTGCAGTGTCGGGATTTCAGGCAGCAATTCCGAGCGTTTGGCGGTGGTGACCGCAAGCGCGCGCAGCCTTCCAGACTTGATGTTCGGCGCCGCGGTGCCCATACCGTCGAAAGCCATGGCCACTTCGCCGGACAGCAGCGCCGGTGTCAGCGGGCCGGCGCCCTTGTATGGCACGTGAGTCAGCTTGGTGCCTGTAATCAGGTTGAACAGTTCGCCGTTCATGTGATGGGTGGTGCCGTAACCCGCGGAACCGTAGTTGATCTGGCCCGGCGCGCGCTTGTCGAGCGCGATCAGTTCCTTGATCGTCTTGGCGGGGACTGAGGGATGTATGACCACGGCGCTGGGTACTGAGGCCGCCATTGTCACCGGCACAAAGTCGCGCTCAAGGCTGTAGGACAGTTTGGTGTACAGCGTTTCAGCGATAGTGTGGTGCACCGCGCCCATGAACCAGGTGTAGCCGTTGCCCGGAGAACGTGCCGCGGTACCCGCACCAAGGGTGCCGCCGGCGCCGCCGATGTTCTCGATCAGCACCTGCTGACCAAGATCCTTGGGCATGACCGCAGCAAGAGGGCGCGCGAAAGCATCGGTGCCGCCGCCTGCAGGGAATGGATTGATGATGCGGACGGCCCTGTTCGGCCAGGCTTCCTGTGCTGAAACGATGCTCGGCAACGCCGCTGTCGTGATTGCGGCGACCCCCAGAGCAATAACTTTCCCGGTTTTTTTCACCATGATCTCCTCCGATCTATTTTGGATTGTGAACGGCCATTTTATGGAACTTGCAAGCGCTTGTATATCAGTGTGTTTTCGATCAATCGAAGCGTATCGTAAACAGGATATCGCCAGCGTTTTCGGCACCGGCAGTGCCCCGCAGGCGCCAGCGTTCTGAAAGCATGTAATCCATCCGCAACAGACTTCCGGCTGTCCCGCCGAGTGTTTGTTCCAGGCGGATACTCAATTGATCGGTCAGTTTTTTACCCAGGGCAACAACACCAAGGGCACCGTTTTCGCCGCTGGCCAATCCGATTTCGTCGAATCCGATGCCTTCGGCGATCTGCTTTTGCACGGGTTTTCCGCCGCTGCCGGTCAGGCTGAGCACTGCAGCCTGCAGGACCGCCAGTTGAGCACGGTCTGAGCCCGCAGGGTCCCTTCCCAAAGCCAGCCAGCCGAGGCGATCGGTGTCAGACATGTCCGGAACGGAAACGAGTTTTACGGTAGGGCGCTGCAATGAGCCGGTGACTTCGACGCCGACTTCAACCGTTTGAAACTTGCGAATGGCCCGGAGATCCAGTCCGGGGTCCGTCAACGAACCGGCGAAGGCCACGGTTCCGCGTTCGATGTCCAGTTGCTGTCCGAATACGGAGTAATTGCCGCGAACCGTTCGCACATCGCCAACGGCCGCCAGCGTTGTACCGCGGCTGGTGACACGCAGCGATCCGCCAAGCAAGGCGTCGAGACCGTTGCCGCGCACACTCAGCTTGTCACGCAGATCGATACTGACATCCAGCTGAATCGGAAGCGCTGCTGTTTTTTCAGCAATTTCCGGTTTTCCGCTGCGCACGATGACGTCATTCCCAAGCGTGGGTTTGCGCTTGGTGCCAAGGTCGTAGCG
>CAMAYE010000078.1 GCA_945862135.1 Bordetella parapertussis | reverse complement strand
CAGCAGCGCTTCGTACTTCGCCTGCTCGGCGGCGAGTTTGTCGAAATCGGCATCGGGCTCGGCGTACGCAGCGTAAATCTCGTCGAGTTTTTTCTGCGCGTTGAACACCTCACCGAGACCCTCTTCCACCGCCTCACGCACGGTCTGTTCGGGATTGAGCTGCGGCTCCTGCTGCAGGAAGCCGATGTTCAGGTTCGGCATCGGCGTCGCTTCGCCGTCATATTCCTTGTCGACACCGGCCATGATCTTGAGCAGGCTGGATTTGCCCGAGCCGTTGACGCCGAGCACGCCGATCTTGGCGCCGGGGAAAAACGACAGCGAGATGTTTTTGAGGATCTGGCGTTTGGGGGGCACCATCTTGCCCACCCGGTTCATCGTGAATACGTACTGAGCCATGGTGCGGAGTTCCGGAAAAAGGATCAAAAAAGGAAAGCGCGAGGATAGCCGAAAACAGGGTGATACCGGTGACGGAACTGCAAGTCATGGATAATGGCGGCTTTTCGGCCGATCAAAGTCCACGTCCAAATCAGACACTCCCTCGCCCCGCTTGCGGGGAGAGGGCTGGGGTGAGGGGTTTTGGTAAGGCCACTTAATAAGCCGTTTTTAATGTAATCAATCTATACGGATCGCCCCCATGCCCCTCGTCAGCCCCTGGCTTACCCTCGGTTATGTCATTCCCCACCTCTACACCGACATGGACGCCTACCAGTTCTACCGCGTCGCGCCGGACGGCATGATGCTGGTGACCACGGGCCTGAACCTCAAGGAATACAGCCTCGCCGCCGTCGAAACCGAACTGCCCGCCTTATGGCGCGCCTTCGACATGCTCAAAAAGAAAAACGTCGACCGCATCTCGCTGAGCGGCGTACCGGTCGCTTCCGTTCTGGGCCGCAAAAAAATGCGCGAGATCCTCGATGAAGGTGCACAGCGCACCGGCATCGCCTGCGACACCGACCTCGAAGCGCATATCGCGACACTGCAGCACTTCGGCGTGACCAAACTGGCACTGGCCACGCGCTGGCCGGAAACCGTCAATACCGCGCTGTCGAATTACCTGAAAGAAGCTGGCATCGAAGTCGTGTCACTGCGCGCGCAGGGCCGCTCGCTGGATCAGAACAAGGTATCGAGCCCGCTGGCCGATCATGAACTCGCACTGGAACTCGGTCGCGCCGCGCTCGCGGCTGCACCAGAGGCTCAGGCGCTGCTACTGCCCGGCGGCCTGTGGTTTGCGATCCACGCGGTGCCAATTCTCGAAACCGAGTTCGACAAACCGGTGTTGCTCAACATCACCTCGACTACTTGGGCAGCGCTGAACGCTGCGCCGAAACCGCTGCAGCAGAAGCCTGATCCGAAGTGGGGCAAGGTGATGGCCGTCTGTTGATCTGCAGACCCCACACCGTCATCACCCGAAGGCGGTCGACGAAGGCAATGCTCGAAAATCTGAGAATTCAGCGTCAAGCCAGTTGACAAAAGTCATTCATAAGTTGACAATAATATCCTAAATAGTTGACAAATTGATTGGCAAATAATGACCAAAATCCGGGCCGGCGGAGAACCTGTCAGGAAGTTCCTGATTGAGCATCTCGCGGAACATCCAACCGATATTGTTCGCTTTACGGCGGAGAAATTTGCCTGTACCCGCCAAGCGGTGCACAAACACCTGCAGCGCCTGATTTTCGAGGGTGCAGTCCTCGAAAGCGGCCAGACAAGAAGCAAACGCTATCAGCTGGCCCCCTTGGTGCAGTGGAAAAAACACTACGAAGTCGGGCCATCGCTGGCGGAGGATGCCGTTTGGAGGCGGGACGTCGAACCGCAGTTGGGCAAGCTGCCAGAGAACGTGCTGTACATCTGGCACTACGGATTTACCGAAATGTTCAACAACGTGATCGACCACTCGGGTGCACGCCATGTCTCGATTTCCCTGAACAAAACAGCAGCGAAAACAACCATCGACATCTATGACGATGGCGTCGGGATATTCAAGAAAATTCAGGCCGCACTGCACCTTGAAGACGAGAGGCACGCGGTACTCGAACTTGCTAAGGGCAAGTTCACGACCGATCCCGCGAATCACTCCGGAGAGGGCATCTTCTTCTCCTCGCGAATTTTCGATCAGTTCGTGATTTCGTCAGGCGAGGTCTACTTCTCTCATGACTTCGAGGACAGGGAAGACTGGATACTGCAGGCTAGCTCTGCTGGCGGTGGCACCCTGGTTCGAATGGTGCTGCACAATCACACGGCGCGCACCCTTAAAAAAGTCTTCGACAAATTCACTTCGGACGATGACTACGGCTTTACTAAGACCGTGGTGCCCGTCAAGCTGATGCGCTACGGGGATGACAACCTGGTATCGCGATCCCAGGCCAAGAGACTTCTATCGCGGTTCGACCGGTTCAAAGTGGTCGTTCTGGATTTCTCCGGGGTGGCCTTAGTAGGGCAGGCATTTGCTGATGAAGTCTTCCGGGTCTTCAAGGCAAAACACCCGGAAGTGGAAATTGTTCCGATTCACGCATCATCAGAGGTGAAGCGGATGATCTCGAGGGCCACCACCCTTGGTACAAGCGGTAACTGACGCAACAAGATTTATATGGTGTCTGACCCTATTCCTTCGTCCTTGAATTCACTGACGGTGCGCGGCCTCGCAGCGCAACGTCTGGCGGAATGATTGGTCAGCTGACTCACGATCTCTTGTGGCTGCGAACTACGTCCAGAAGACGGGGTTGTTTCCTTTTCAACGCTTCGATCATGCACCGGCCATCATATGTCCATGCGTAGCCGACAGTTGGCGAATGTGTAATCCGCAACGCACCGAGCGAAATCAATTGGCGGATTGCCAAGATGTGGTCGAGGCCCGTCAGCACCTCTCCCATTGTTTTGGCCGGAAGTTTCATATCAATGAAATCAATTTGATCATAGTGCGCGACAATATTGATTGTCGCCGTGTCAAGCGAGTCGGCCATTTCCTCTGCGCGTTCAAGTGAGTGTTGTTGGCAACTTGCAATCGCGGCCGTCAGGGAGTCAGATAATTGATCAAATCGCTTTTCACCAACGCTTGTGTGCTCAGACATTCGGTATTCAATTGGCCATCTGTGCTGAAGAATGTCGAATGGAAGGCAGCTAGCCTTGCCATACTTCTCGTTGATGACCAAGATCGTTCGCTCCCATCCTATTGATCGCGCGGCGTATCCAAGTTCTATCAAAACATTGGGGTTCGGGCTCAGCTTGCCTATATCGGACTTGGCAGTGAACGTTAAATCTGCGACAAATATTGCACAGTCACGAATGCGCCTAAAGATCGTTTCAACAATATTCGGGGTACCAGCGACTCCACCTGTATCACTTTCTGGCCGCGGTGATGACTCGACGGAGGCAGATGCTTCAGCAGTTGCTGTGGCGCGATTCAAGGCATTCCAAATGAATGTCTTGTTTTGATCAGGGGGTGTATCTAACTGCCATGCAAAGAATACCGTGTTCGCCATAGTTGATTCTCTAATACGCCTCGGATTGCACGGCTAACATTCTGGCACGATGGATAACATTCCAAGAAAAATGTCAGGTGTTTCAATAAAAACAATTAGTTATCCACAATTATTGCGTTTTCAATATTGCCAAAATTGGCGCAAAAAGCGCCCATGCGCTCAAGTCAATTCCGTCCGCCCAATCCCCTTTAAGCGGCATCGAGTAACGCCTAAGCCTGAAATTACAAACCTAATCACTACCTCGCGCCCGCCGCAACGACTTTGCCGCCAATCATTCTCTCGACTTCCGCGTCTCCATAACCCACCGACTTGAGCACCTCGCGCGTGTGCTCACCCACATGCGGAATATCGATGCGCGTACCAAAGCGTTGCCCGTCCATTTCAATCGGCAGCACCGGCACCTTGGATTTGACGCCGTTGTTCAGCGTCACCGGCGTCAGTCCGCCTGAAGCGTTGAGATGTTTGTCCTCGAACAGGTCTTCCGGTTTGGCGATCGGCGCAAAGGGCAGGCCCAGCTTTTCGCAGCGGTCCATCAGTTCCTGTTTGCCCATTTTTGAAAAGATTTCACTGACGATGGGCAGGATGCGCGGCCGTGCCACGACGCGCTGCGGATTGGTTTTCAACTCGGGATCGTTGAACAGCTCCGTCAGGCCGAAGGATTCGCAGAACACTTTCCATTGCGTGTCGGTGACCACGCCGACGAATACCAGTTCGCCTTCCTTGGTCTTGAAATTGTCGTACAGCGCCCAGGCACGGATGCGGTCGGGCATCGGCTTCACCGGTTGCCCGGTAGCAAACCCTTCGAGCATGTGCTGGCCCATCAGGAAGGCGTTGTTTTCAAACAGCGCGCTCTGCACGTACTGACCTTCGCCGGTGGCATGGCGCTGGTTCAGCGCCGCAAGAATCGCCACCGCACCGAATACGCCGCCCATCACATCGTTCACTGACGCACCGGCCCGCAGCGGACCAAAACGCCCGCCGGTCATGTAAGCGAGGCCGCCCATCATCTGCACGACCTCATCAAGGCCGGTGCGGTGCTCATACGGCCCGGGCAGGAATCCCTTGAGCGAGCAATAAATGATTTTCGGATTCAGCTTCTTCAACGCGTCGTAACCGAAACCCAGCTTGTCCATTGCGCCGGTGCGGAAGTTTTCGGTGAGTACATCGGCGCTGGCGATCAGCTTCAGCACCAGCTCTCGGCCTTGTTCCGACTTGAGATCCACCGCGATACTTTTTTTGTTGCGGTTGTATGTCGGGAAAAATCCGGCGCCCGAAGCGGTCAGCTTGCGCGTGTGGTCGCCGTCGAGCGGCTCGACCTTGATGACTTCAGCGCCGAGGTCGGCCAGCACCAGCCCGCAGGTCGGGCCCATCACCACGTGGCAGAACTCGATGACGCGGATGCCTTGCAGCGGCAGTTTTTGGGACATGTTGTGTTCCTTATTGTTGCGGGGTTGCAGGCACAAAGCCTTTGGTCACGCCGGCCAGCGGCACATAACCGTACAGCGGTTCGCCGGGAATGCCTTCTTCGAGAATGCTGCGCATCGCCAGCAGGTTGTCCATATTGATGCCGGTGCGCAGCCCCATCGCTTCGAGCATGAACACCAGATCCTCGGTGACGATGTTGCCGGAAGCGCCGGGTGCGAAGGGGCAACCGCCGAGGCCGCCGAGCGAACTGTCGAAGGTGGTGACGCCGACGTCCAGCGCTGCGACCACATTGGCGAGGCCGAGGCCGCGGGTGTTGTGCAGATGCGCGCCCGACAGTTTGTCGCCGATGGCGGCGCGTACTTTCTTGAACACGCGGCGGATATGTTCCGGGTTGGCATAACCGGTGGTATCCGCCAGACCAACTTCGTCGCAACCGGCTTCGACCGAAGCCACGGCCATACGCACGACCTCATCTTCGCTGACTGCGCCTTCCAGCGTGCAGCCGAATACCGTCGACAGGCCGGATTCAATGATCGGGCGTTTGTCCTTGGGCAGGCTGTCGCGGAATTCACAGATTTTCTTCGCGCTGGCGATGGCTTCATCGGGCGTCATCCGCACATTGGCCAGGCTGTGGGCCTTCGACACCGAAATGGTCAACGTCAGTTTGTGTACACCGGCTGCCATCGCGCCCTGCGCACCGCGGAAGTTCGGTGCCAGTGCCGCAACATTAAGCTCGGGGATCGTCAGTGCATGCGCAACGACTTCAGCCGCATCGGCCATTTGCGGGATCAGTTTCGGCGGCACAAAGGAACAGACTTCGATTTCGCGCAATCCGGCTGCCGCAGCCGCACTGATCCATTTCTTTTTGTATTCGGTCGTCATGAACACCTTGGTGTTCTGCAGGCCGTCGCGCGGCCCTACTTCACTGATCAGAATATCGATGTCGCTGTTCATGACTGCTGCTCCTCGAAAGCCCGCATCGGGACTTTCATATAAATAATTGATTTAATTGAATATTTTATGCAAAGCGTTTGAAGCCGAAATCCGGATCGGTCGCTACGGCATCGAGCAGTTCGACCTCCCACTTCAGATAGTCGAGCATCGCCTGCTCGACGTTTTCCTTGCGGTCCAGCGCACGATAGCTCAAATCCTCGGCGGCACCGGTCATGCGTTCATCACCAAGCTCGATCGCACCGCCCGCAACTTTCCATGCCGCATTGCCGCCATTCAGCACTTTGACCGGCGTCGATGCCAGCGCTGCCGCATCCGTCGCCGCCAGCCGCGCCAGCGCTTCTTCGGCACCGGTAAACACCAGCAAGTGTGTCGCCGGCACTTTCGGCAACTGCGCCGCCAGCCGCGAACGAATGGCATGCCAGGCCCCGGGAATATGGCCTTCGCGGTATTGCAGGCTGGTGGCGAAATCAACCACCTGCGCCTGGCCGCCGGCCAGCAGGGCTTTCAATTCCGCAACGCTGACTGAAGCTGAAGATGGTTTGGCACCGTCGAGCAAAATCTGCGGCGACGCACCGCGCTCAGTCTGCGCGTCGCTGGCATGCACATACACCTCGTCATGCCCCATCTGCACCAGCCACGCCGCCGTCATCGTTGCGCGGATGCCGTCGTTATCGCAAAGCACGGTGATCGACGGACGCACGGCAATGAAGGTATCCGTCGCCTGCACCAGTTGTCCGCCCGGGGCAGACTGCGCGCCCGGCACATGGCCCTGTTCGAATTCCTCGGGATTGCGCACATCCAGCAGATACAAAGTGCGCGACGCATCGGTGCGCAACTGCTGCAGGCGTTGTGCATCAATGCGACGAATGCCGAAACGCTGTGCTACCCGCTGCGCCGCCTGCTGCGACCACTCCAAGCCGTTTTTCGACGGCAGCGGCACCGCTTCCGTGCGACCGTGATTCAACTGGAACCCGGCCAGCTTCCAGCCCTGCGTGCCGTCTTTCAGCGCATACACCGGGTTCGGAAACCCGGCGTTGATCAGCACCTGCGCGCCGATGATGCTGCGCGTCCGACCGCCGCAGTTGACGACCACAGTGGTGTCCGGCGAACGCACGAACTCCGGCATGCGGTAGGGCAGTTCGGCGCTGGGGCAGTCATAAGCACCAGGAATGCTGTTGCGGTTGAATTCAGCCAGCGGCCGGCTGTCGACGACCACCATGTCCTTGCCGGATTTCATCCACTCATTGAGTTCGGCCGCGGTGACTTCGCGCGGCGCATCTTCATGCTGGATGTATTCGCCGAAAGCCTTGCTCGGCAAATAGACGCCGGTGTACAGCCGCCCGCCGATCGCTTTCCACGCCGGGGTGCCGCCCTCCAGAACGCTGACATCGGTGTATCCGCCGGCACTCAACTTGCGCGCCGCCGGTTCCGCCAGCCCTTCGCCACCGTCACAGACCACGATGCGCGTCGCCAGTCGCGGCAGCAGCGCACGCACGCGCAGTTCCAGCACACTCAGTGGAATGTTCGATACACGCAGCAGATGACCGTCGCGGGAATAAACACCTTCCTCGCGAACATCAAGAACCGCAAGCTCACCACCGTCGTCGTACATTTGCCGCAGTTGCTGCGGCGTTACTGACTGCGTCATCCGTTGTTTCTCCTGCTTTCGGTTATTCAGCAATTTGTCTTTACGAAATACCCCTTACCGTTCGGGCTGAGCCCTTCGAGGAACTCAGGTCAGGCTTGTCGAAGCCCAGCCGTACTTCGACAGGCTCAGGACGAACGGGATTGGTTTGTCACCAACATAAAACTTGATGCTCAAATCCTGCACTCCTCCGACCCGCATCCGAGGTCTCGGTCGGATTCAGCAAGCAGCCGGTCAAAAGTTTCCGGCGTACGGATGACCCGTCCCACCACCGCTGGCGAATGCGCCTGCAGCCACTGGCTGTGCGTCGGATGATCACCACCGGCGACGACCAGGATGATGTTGTCGGGCTTCATCGCAATCGGCCAGGGATCGAGCTTGATGCTCTCGCGCGCCAGCGGATTGGCGTCGATCTCGATCCACGCCAGGCCGCCGGCGCGTTTGATCTGTTCCATCGGGATTTTCGAATGCTGCCACAGGAAATCGCGCAGCTTCTGCGGCGTCCAGCCCAGCTTCGCCATCATGCCGGCGACCACCGGTGACACCATCATCATGCCCGGCGTACCCTTCTCCCATCCGGCGAGAGCGGCGAAATTCGGCGTGCGCATAAAGTCCGCCATGCGATGCAGGCCCTGTGTGACGTCTTCCTCGGGTGTCTCCTTTTTCGCGCCGCGGCGGCGAATATTACTGACGCCGCTGGCGAAAAACACTGACACCGAGTTGGTCCCCGGCTCAAAACCATGGCGCTGGGTGCCATGCGGCAGCCAGCCCTCGGGCAGGCTGGGTTCATCCTCGGCAAAAACCGCATTGGTGTAGCGCATCGCGCCGAAAATCGCCATCGTGCCCACACCGGGCAACGCGCCGCCGACGTTCTGCTGCAGCAGGCGCAGCGCGCGGCCGATGCTGGCGCCGGCGGGCCGTTGCGGATCGGGGCCCAAACAGCCGAAGCCGGAATTTAGCCGGATGTCTTTCGCGATCGGGCCGTTGACGATGACCACCGGAAACGGACTGCCCGAAGTCGCCTGCAACTGGTCGAACAGCGCATCCGGATCAAGGCAGGCCTCGACGGCCGCCAGCAGCACCGGCAAATATTCAGGACGCCCGCCCGCCATCGCCAGCGCAATGGCGCAGGTTTCGACAGTGGTCACGCCGCCGCGCGGCGGGAACTTGCCGAGCACATGGTCGCGTGGCAAGGCCGAGCCGCGCAGTATCCACTCCACGCGCTCGCGCGTCGCCGGCCATACCGGCAGACCATCGCCCCACAGATTGGTGATCAGCAGGTTGTTGGCCTTCTGCAGCGCGTCTTCGTAGGTATTGCCCTCAACGCTGAGCATCGGCGGTTCGCCACCGGCGGACTGCGCAAAATCCGGCGTCCATTTCGTCAGCCCGTTGTAGAACTCTTTTTTGCGCGCGGTGATGGCCGACAGGTCGCTGCCCGGCAGGAACATCTCGATCGGGAAGGTCACCATCGCGGCATCGGGCGCGAGGCCCAGGCCCGACACGGCATTCTTCATGACGCCGACAAAGTCCGTCCGCGTCAGCGTGACGGTGGGGATGCCCAGCGTTTCTATCCTCGCGACAGCACGGCCGCAAGCAGTGGCGCAGGACCCTCAGGCCGCGTTGCCGACAATGACGGCGTCGACCCCGCTTTTTTTGACCAGTGCCGCAGTCTCCTCGGTCGGGATCAGCACATTGCCCTGCGGATAAGCGTCGATCGGCAGCAGTTCGGCCGTCGGAAAATCGGCTTTCAGCAGGTCACGCAGCAGCGGCAGCATGCGGAAAGCCTGCCATTGCTCGTTGCTGACAAAGCCGATGCGCTTGCCCGCTAGCGTGTCGATGCGCGGTGCAAAAGGCTGCGTGACTTCCAGTGTGCCGGACGGATCGTGGAATTCGAGTTTGACCATTTGGGAACCCTCCTTGGTCTGCGCATTCTAAAGGAGCAGTCGCGCCAATGGCTGCGCCGCGCCCCTTTAATTGACAACCACAACGCGGACTGAAGCGTCCGTACAATGCAAACATCATGGCCTTCCAGCACCGCCCCCGCATCATTCACACAATCCGCACATGCCTTGCAGCATTGCTGCTGATGGTCACGGGCCTGGCGATTGCAAATGTGCCGCCCGCGACAAAACTTCAATCGCGCAATCTCCAGCCGGCCAGCAAAGCTGTCTCAGCGCCATCCACTGCACGCGCCGCCAAACCGCTGCACGCCGTCAGCGGTACAGCCTTCGGCCAGACGGGTTATGTGCATTATTTTCTGCTGCGCTTGCCCGACGAAACGCTCGAAATACAGGTCGGCATCGAACTCGACGATCAGCGCATCGCCTGGTCATTTCCTGGGCTTGGCGTCACGGTTTCACCGTTCATTGATGCCGGTGAAATCGAAGCTGGCGGAAGCATTTATGAAGTCTGGCATCTTTACGGCCTGCGGCCATTTCCTGATGATGCTGCGATGGCTTCGCTGCGCCGCGAACTGCCGTTGCGGCTAAACCGCTGGATCAAGGCCGGCCTGCCGTACTGCCTCGACGATGGCCCTCGCAGCAACTGCATCAGTTGCCTTGGCTTTGTGCTGCGCGCCTTGTATCCGGTTCGCAACGGTTATCCGCAGATTCCGGCGGATTTCTCGCGTACCCGCATCAGCAAACAATACACACCCAATGATCTGCTGTTGTATTTGTCGGGCATGCTTGAATTGCCCGACCGCAACGCACGCATGCAACGCCTGCAGCGGCAGACGCTGCCAGCGGATTTGCGCGAAGATCTCGAGGAACTCATTTACGGCATCGGCGTGGCCGAAAAGACCGTTGCGACTGTCAAACAAAAACGCGCAGCAGGTTCTCCGCGGGCAATCCCGGCGCCGCGCCGCCTCTGATCCGCTGTACTACATCAGCAGTTCACTGAGTTCGAGAACGCGCGCCGCATCCAGCGCTTCAAGAGACTCCAGCAGTTCGGTCACCCGCGCCGCGCGCGATGCATCCAGACGCACGGCCAGACAGTCGGCCACCTTTGCACGATGCTGCTCCAGATCCAGTGGCGCACCCCAGAATCCTGGCGGCCGCGTGCAGGTCGCGCGATGCACGGTGCCGTCATGCAGGGTCACTTCAATCGAGATCTGCATGCGGTTGAATGCCGTCGGCAATGCAGAATCAACCGTGACCTTCATCCGCCGCAGCATGGATTTCATGTCGCCGCGGAAGCGGCGCTGCTCGTGGAACGAAGCAATGCCGACCTTGCCGTCGAGCAAGGCGGCAGCGGCGGTGTACTGGAAGCTGAATTTGCCTTCCAAGCCTGACCCCGGCTCCGGACGATCCACGTCAGGCATGGCCGGCGTGATGAGATTCACCGCATTGATCAGCGCCGGGTCGGCGATCAGCTTGCGCACTTCCAGCGCCGCACCAATGGCGAAATGCGTCGGATACTTCGACGGATAGAACTTGATCGCCATGCCCGGATCGCTGAAGCGAAAGGGCTTGCCGTAACCCAACAGCATGTTGCGGTCGATGCCCTTGGGGAAAAACGCGGCAACAAAACCATCGACATGACCAAGGATGTCGTCATTGGCGGTCAAGCCGCGTTTGGCCAGCATGGCAGCTTCCAAGCCGGCGGCCGCAGCATTGCCACAGTGCGTGCACTTCACACCATGACCGATGTTGGCGCGCAAGGCGCCGCTGCGCGATGCGGCGATGGCCAGTGCGTAATTCAGTTGCTGCTCATCGAGACCCAGCAGATGCCCGGCAACCACCGCGGAACCGAAAGGCCCGACCACGCCCGGCGCATGGAACTTCGAACTCTCGCGCCGGTGATCCACCGCGGCCAGCAACCGCCCCTGCATCTCGAAACCCTTGGCACAAGCCGTCAGCAGTTCGCGCCCATCGAGTCCATCGCGCACCGCCAGCGCAAACGCCACCGGCACTGTCGGCGATATCGCATGGGTGGACGGGCTCGACATCGGCTCGAAATCGAGCACATGCATGGAGGCAGCATTGGCATAGGCCGCGGCCACCGGTGAAGTACGGAAACCAAAACCCCAGACCGGACACTGTTCGCGGCCGCCCTGCTCGCGTGCCTGTTCGGCAAACAGCTGCGGCGCGTGCTCGCGGGCACCGGCTACTGCGACGGCAATTCCATCGGCAATCAGGCGTTTCAAAATGGCAACATCCGCGACCGACAGCGACTCGTATCGGGTATTCCGGATGATGCCGGCGAGTTGTGCTGTCAGACTCATGACTGCTCCGCGGGAAAATGAATTTGAATGCGTGAATGCCGAGGAATTATCGCCGGTTCTGCGGGCGATCAGTCGAACAGTGACATCCCGTGGACTTCGGAAACGATACCGGGTTTTGACAAGGCGCCGACGCGCACACCGAGCAGGCGTATGCGCCGGTCCAGCGGCACCCGTCTCAGGCACTCGCCTGCAGCACGGCGGATGATTTTTGCATCCTGGGTCGGCATATTAATCGTCAGGTCGCGCGTCACGGTATGAAAATTGTCGTAGCGGATTTTCAGGCCGATGGTCTTGCCCGCGTAACCTTTGCGCTCCAGATCACCGGCGACCCGCACACAGAGATCGGTGAATATCTTGGTCAGCTGCACCTTGTCACGAACCGGGTGCAGATCATCCTCGAATGTAGTCTCACGGCTGATTGACTTCGGTTCACTGTAAGTCACCACCGGACGCTCATCGCGACCATGCGCAGCTTCATGCATCCACGCGCCATAGCTGCGACCGAAATGTTCGATCAGCCAAGCCGCGTCCCGCTGCGCCAGATCACCGATAGTAAGAATGCCTAACTGTTCGAGTTTTTTATTGGCTTTCGGCCCGATGCCGTTGATTTTACGTACTGCAAGTGGCCACACCATGCTGCGGATGTCATCGGGACGGATCACGCTGATACCGGCAGGCTTGTTCAGTTCGGAAGCGATTTTCGACAGCAGCTTGTTGGGCGTGATGCCGACGGAACAGGACAGTCCCGTAACTTCACGCACCGAACGCTGGATGTCGGTGGCAATGGCGCGGGCCCGTGCCCAGGGATCGGGCGCGCCTTCGGCTGCGCTATCCGCCACCGGCCCGGTCAGGTCGATATAAATCTCGTCGATGCCGCGATCCTCGACCTGCGGCGCAATTGCGCGTACCGCATCCTTGAACATCCGCGAATACTTCCGGTATGAATCAAAATCCGCCGGCAGCAGCAAGGCATTGGGAGCCAGCTTTGCCGCCTTCATCAGGCCCATGCCTGAGAACACCCCCAGCGCGCGGGCTTCGTAAGTCGATGTGGTGATCACACCGCGGCCGGTATAGCCGCGCAGTGTGGCGAACTCCCCGGGCTCTGGTTCACCCTGCGCCATCCGCCGGCGACCACCGACCACCACCGGCTGGCCGCGCAACTGCGGGTAACGCAGCAGTTCGACCGACGCATAAAAAGCGTCCATGTCGAGATGGGCGATATAACGCGGCGGACTGGGTTGCGGTGCGGATTCCATATTGCAGCCATCATCATACTCAGCACGGATGACAAGCGCCCGCGGTTCAGTGTCTAATCCTGCGTTCCGCAACCGTTACCGACAGGATCCCGCCATGACCGAAGTCAATGCCGCCCTCCGCTCCGAATTCGCCCCGACCGGCACGCTGCGCGTGGGCCTGAACATGAGCAACTTCCTGCTCACCCGCACCGACGCCGCGAGCGGCAAGCCGCTGGGCGTTGCCCATGACCTCGGCCAGGAACTGGCGCGCCGTCTCGGCCTGCCGGTTGTTTTCGTACCGCATCCAAATCCGGGCGCACTGGCTGATGCCGCCAACAAGAACATCTGGGACGTCGGCTTTCTCGGCGCCGAACCGCAGCGCGCCAATGAAATCGATTTCACCGCTGCCTATGTCGAAATCGAATCCACCTATCTGGTTCCGCCCGGTTCAGCGCTGAAGCACGCCAACGAAGTCGACAGCAAGGGCGTACGTATCATCGTGCCGGCAAAAGCCGCTTATGAACTCTATCTGACACGCACCATCAAAAACGCCGAACTCGTCACCGAGCCTGGCGCAGATGCGTCGTTCAAACGTTTCGTCGATGAAAAATTCCATGCGCGTGCCGGACTGAAGCCGCGACTGATTTCGGATCAGGCCAAGCTGCCGGGCTCGGTCATTGTCCAGGGCTGCTTCACCGCCGTGCAGCAGGCTGCCGGCGTGCCCAAGGGCCGCAGCAACGCCGCCAAGTATCTGGCGGCATTTATCGAAGATGCAAAATCCACAGGCCTTGTCGCCAAGGCCATCGCCGACAACAAGGTCGTCGGACTGAGCATCGCGGCGCTGGCGTGATCACCACG
>CAMAYE010000077.1 GCA_945862135.1 Bordetella parapertussis | reverse complement strand
GGTACCGTCGATAACGTATTCGTGGCCGATCGCATCAATCGCATGCGCGAGGGTGTCGAACGCGGTGAATCGATACTGCGCACCGCGCGCGATGCCAAAGTGTTCACACCGGTGGTGTTGCAGATGATTGCAGTGGGTGAGGAATCCGGCGCACTGGACGACCTGACTTCGGAAATCGCCGACCTGTATCAGCGCGAAGTCGAATATGAGATCAAGAACCTCAGTGCACAGATCGAGCCCATCCTGATCGTTGCGCTGGGCGTCATGGTGCTGATCCTGGCACTCGGCGTGTTCCTGCCGATCTGGGACCTCGGCAATGCGGCTCTCGGCAAGAAATAGGGGAATGATCCGCAGCGCGCGCGGCTTTTCCCTGTTGGAACTGTCCGTGGTTGTCGCCGTGTGGGCCGTTCTGTTCGGTGTTTTTCTGGAGCGCCTCACTTATTACCAGGAGACTGCTGAACACGCGCGCTTCGAATCCGAACTGCAGTCATTTAAAACCGGATTGCAGTTGCGCATGGCGGAACTGATTTCGACGAACCGGGAACGCGAGTTGCGGCAAATGGAAACCGACAACCCCTTGCGCTGGTTGGGTCAGGCGCCCGCGACTTATTCCGGTGAATACCCGAGCAACCCCGAACCTGGCAACTGGTACTATGATTCAACGACCCGTGAATTGGTCTATGTGCCTAATTTGAAACGATTTCTGAAAATTGCTGAGTCACGCCGACCTACTCAGCTACGGTTTCGGGTGAAGATCAGTTATCAGCCGGTGTATGCCCCGGGCGGACGGATCCGTGGGGTCGCCGGAATCGGGTTGGAAGCATCACCACTTTATCAGTGGTTGTGAATATAATTTCCAGTATGCACCATCCATATTTCCTGTATTATCAAGAACATGCATTCCATTCTGCGTGATAAAAATCACATGATCAAAATGCGTCGCGTCTCCGGTTTTACATTGATTGAGCTGATTGTCGTCATCATCATCCTGTCAATTCTTGCCGCAACAGCGCTGCCGCGCTTCGCCAATCTGCAGGTGCAGGCGCGGGTTGCCAAGCTCAATGCTGCGCTCGGTGCGATGAAGGGCGCCTCCGCTCTGGCGCATGCTTCCTGTCTTGCCTCAACGCCGCAGTGCACAGCCACGCTGTTGATGGAAGGTGTGAACGTGACCATGGTCAATACCTATCCGACCGCAGATGCGGCGGGCATTGTCACAGCAGCCGGTTTGAATGTCGGTCCCACTTCGGCTGATGGTTACGACATCCAGGGCGGCGGCGCGGCGGCCGGCACTTCGGTGACAGTGATGGTGCTGGGCAACAATCCACCAACCTGCAGTTTTACTTACACATCGCCGGTTGCAGCCAATCAGTCGCCGGTGTTCGGAATACTTGTAACGTCGGGCTGTTAGTCCGGTATTTTCTTTTTTGCAGCAAGGTATCTCGGTTTTGCTTAAGGAGGTCTAAATGAAACAGCAACAGGGTTTTACAATCATTGAGCTGATCGTCGTCATCGTCGTGCTGGGTATTCTGGCGGCGACCGCGATCCCGCGGTTTGCCGATGTCGGCGTCGCGGCGCGCGTTGCGTCGATGCGCGGCGTTGAGGGCAGCATGAATTCGGCGAGGGAAATCATGCGCGCCAATTGGTATGCCGCAGGCTCGGCTACTCTGGCAACGGTGACTGCCGCTGACGGTACAATTATCGGGGTGCAGACAACGCCTGCGGCTCGTGCGGGTTTTCCGACGGCTCAGGGTATGGATGATGCTTTGAGTGTCGGTGGCGGGATTGATTGCACTGTCGCTGCTGGCGTGACGACTTGCATCCCGCAAGGCTTTCCCCTTTGCACTGTGACCTACACCGAAGCCACTGCAGTCGTAGATGCTGGTGCGCTGAACACCGCGACCAACTGCGGCGGCTGATCATAACGGCGCAACCGGCCCGCATCCGCGGGTGACTGCGCAGCGGGTGAGGGGAGCGATGAGCGACCTTCACCCGTTTTCATTTGTGCTGCCATGACCTACGCCAACCGCCAATGCACACGAGGATTCACGACCATTGAACTGGTCGTGACCATCGTCGTCATCGGCGCGCTCGCGGCATTCGCAGTGCCGCGTTTCATCGGCCGCGACAGTTTCGATTCGCGCGGTTTTTACGACAATTCGGTCGCCATCGTCCGGCTGGCGCAAAAGACGGCGGTGGCCTGGCGCCGCAATGTGTTTGTCTGTGTGACGGCGACGCAGGTCACTGCAGGGACTGCAGCGGGTTGCGGTACGCCGCTGACTAATCCCGTCAGCGGCGGTGCTGCGACTGAAACCGTGCCGGCGGGCGTCACGCTGAATACTGTGACCTTCAGTTTTGACCGTCTCGGACGTCCCAGCACGGCAACGACCATCACTTTCTCCACCACGATCCCCGGCGACATCACACGCCAGATCAGCGTTGCAGCAGAGACCGGTTATGTCGCCGCAAACTGAGCACCGGTCGCTGTGGTCACGGTGCCGCCAGCGCGGTGCGTCGCTGGTTGAATTGATCATGTTCATTGTGGTGATCGGCGCCGGATTGGCGGGCATCATTGGCATCTGGCAAACCACCGCGCAGGGCAGTGCTAACCCGTTGATCCAGAAACAGGCGCTGGCCATTGCCGAGGCTTACCTGGAAGAAGCGCTGGCCATGCCGTTCACGTATTGCGATCCTGATGATGCCAACGCGGCAACGGCAACATCAGCGGCGCTGGGCATCGTGCCTACACTTTGCGCAACGACTCTGGAGGGCATCGGCCCGGAGGGCGGCGAAACGCGGGGCAGCAATACGACGCCATTCGACAACGTCAGCGATTACCATGGCCTTGCCGGGGTGCCGGCTGCAATCGACGGCACGCCGATCACCGGACTGGGTTCATATTCGGTGACGGTTGCGGTGGCCGCGCAAACCCTTATAGCGACAACGGCAACGGTTCCGGCTGCTGCAAGCCAGCGTGTCACCGTGACCGTGACTGGCCCCGGCAATACCACGGTTACCCTCGACGGATATCGCACCCGATATGCGCCCAATGCCCTGCCCTGAAATCACGATGACAGCCAACCTGGTCAATCAGCGCGGCGTCACGCTGGTCGAACTGGTGATGGTGATCGTCGTTACCGGCATCATCGCCGCGGGCGTCGCGGTGTTCATCCAGCGTCCGGTGGAGGGCTATATCGATGCCGCCCGCCGCGCCACGCTGACGGATGAGGCAGATACGGCGCTGCGCCGGATCACCCGTGATCTGCGCACCGCATTGCCGAACAGCGTGCGTGTCGATCCCAGCGGTAAATTTATTGAATACATCGAAACCATCGGCGGCGGCCGTTACCGCGCAGAGCCCGACAGTCTCGGCGGCGGAGAGATTCTCGATTTCACGGCGGCGGACACAACTTTTGATGTCCTCGGACCGGTGCCGACGCTCAGCGCCGGCAATCATATCGTTGTCTACAACCTGTTCAGCACCGGCACGGTGTCGAACGCCTATCAGGGCAGCAACCGCGCGTCGTTTGTCAGCGTGGCGCCCCCGACCATCACAATTGCGCCGGTGGTCAGTCTGCCGTTTCCCGAGCCATCCCCGGCCAAACGTTTTCACGTAGTCACTGGGCCGGTGACCTACGGCTGCGTCGGTAATCAACTGTTGCGTTACTCCGGTTACCCCTACAACACCGCACAGTTGGCGCCTCCTGTGGGCGGCAGCAGTGCGGTGCTGGCGGCCAATATCGACTTTGATGCATGCGATTTTTCCTATGCAGAAGGCTCCTTGGGGGAGCGTACTGGCACGGTGTCGATGATTCTGCAAATCAACAGCGTTACCGCCGGCGGCGCCATCGAAAGAGTGCGGCTGTTCCAGCAGGCGCAGGTTAACAATTCGCCATGAGCATGCGCATTCCACAACACGTCCGCGGTTTCAGCTTGATCACCGCAATTTTTCTGCTGGTGGTGCTGGCCTCGCTGGGTGCGTTCATGGTGATTTTCACCGGGCTCCAGCAAAGTACCGTGCAGGCCGACGTGCTGGGCGTGCGCGCCTACGACGCCGCGCGCGCCGGGGCGGAGTGGGCGCTGTATCGCACACTGGATCCCGACAGCACGATCGCACCGGGACCCGCGGCTTTTGTGGGTTGTGCCTCCGCTTCCGGCACCATCAACACCATGGGTGGATCGCTGTCGCCGTTCACCGTCGAGATCGGATGCAGCGAGACCGTGCATACCGAGGCAACTCGCACCCTTCATGTCTACGAAATCACGGCAACTGCCTGCAACAGTGCGACCTGTCCTGCGGTATCGCCCTCGAGCGGATATGTCGAACGTCAGATTGCCGTCACTGTGGCCAAATGCAAAGACCCGTCTGCCCCGGCACCGCGATACGAGTGTGGGTCATAAATGTCAATTAAATCAATTACTTGTGAGTTTATGATCGGGTCTGCTCGCGAACCCGTCGCGATCAGGCGCAAACCTTGCTCCGGCAACCTGCAACCCTTTCAACGCCGCACATCATGCTGATCAACGGGAATCCGAAATTGTTTTCATATGTTTGGCTTTGGGGGCCACTGCGAAGTTTGATGAATCGCTGCTTGTCTGCGGTTGTATTGATCGCTGCAATATTGACTGCCGGTGCTGCCGACGCGGCAAGCTTTTACGCGCGCACCGCTCTTGCCGGCACCAACTGGAACGCCGCGAACATGTGGTCGAACACCTCCTGTGCCGCGGGAGGGGCGGTTGCCGGACCGCCGACCGCGGCCGATGACGTGATCATCTGCAACGGCAAGGCGGTTACCGTCAACATTGCAGGCGCCGTGGCGGGCTCGGTGACCATCGAGGGCGGTGGCAACAATACCAGCCTGACCATGGGCGGTGTCGGCACCACATTGACCGTGACCAATACCAGTGGCCGTTCGGGCAACGTGTTGATCAATGCGCCTTCTGCAGGGGTTACCAAGCAGATCTCTGTCGGTGCACGCAGCCTGAATGTGACTGGCAGTGTCACTATCGGCAGTGCCACTGCCGGCGCCAGCAACAACAATATCGCCCAGTTGGCAATTACAACCGGCACCGCGACCATCGGCAGCCTGAATGTTGCCGGCGGCACGGTCAACAGCATCGCGCGCGCCACGGTGACCACGGGAACGCTCAACATCAATGGCAACGCGAGCATCGCCACCGGTACGCTGGGGCGCGGACAGATGACGCTGACGGGGGGCACGATCAATGTCAACGGTGATCTTTCGGTGTCAGCCGCAGCATCCACCAACACTTCCGGCGATGCGACGGTGGAAGTGACCAATGCGGCGGGCCTGCTCAATGTCACCGGCAATACCACTGTCACCGGCGGCACGGTCAACACTTACGATGCCTTGCTGCGGGTGACCGTGGCGAGCAATGTCAATCGCGGCATTGCAATTGGCGGCAACCTGAACATCAACGCGACGGTAGCGGGCTCATCGGCGGTGACGCTCGGCACCAACAGCCGCATGTCGGTGGCCGGCAACGTCAACAACGGCGACACGCTGGCTGTCGGCGCCGGCCTGTTCACGATGTCCACGCCGGGCACCACACTGACCACGCGCAACAATGCGGTGGCGGCAACCACTAGCGTGACTACTGGTACGCTGGATGCGCGCAACATGGTGGTTGATTCCGGCAGCCTTGGTTTGTCACGCCTTCTGCTCAGCAGCACCGGCACCATCAACGTGCAGGGGGATCTCAGTGTGACCACTGCAGCATCGACCAACAATTCGGGCGATGCCACTGCAGAGGTCACCAATGCCGGGGGACTGCTTAATGTCACCGGTAACGCGACCGTCACCGGCGGTAATGTCAACAACGAGGATGCGGTGCTGCGCGTGACTGCCGGCAGCAATGCGGGTCGCGGCATCACCATCGGCGGCAACCTCACTGTCGATACAACCGTGGCAGGAGCTTCCGCAGTCACGCTTGCCGGCGGTACGACCCCGAACACCGCCAAAATGACCGTCGGCGGCGCGGTGACCAACAATGACACGATCAGCATCAGCACCGGCACGCTCACGGTCACCGGCGGCTACACCCAGGTCAACCGCCCCTTTACGGTCCAGACCGCGCTGACCACCGGCACGCTGACCGTGGGCGGGGTGTTGACCAACAACGCGACCGAAACCATCACCATCTCGACCACCGGCATCGTCAACGCCAACGGTGGATTCACCAACAGCGGAACTTTCAACAATTCGGCCGCAGGGCAGCTGTTCCTGAGAGGCGCGGCCAACACCATCGACGGTACCTTCAACGACGGCACAGGCACGGTAACCATGAACGGCAGCGTGGCGCAGGCGCTGTCCGGCACTGCGCTGTTTCCACCGACCACAGCAGCCGACGGTTTCTTCAATTTCGTGATCAACAACGCCGCCGGCGTCACGCTGGGCAGCAATGTGGTCGCGCGCAACATCATCACCTTCACCAGCGGCGAGGTGACCACCGGCGCTAACGTGTTGATCGCCGAACGGGCCTGCGCGACAGCCGTCAGCCGCACCAGCGGCCATGTCATCGGCAACTTCCAGAAGAACGTTCCTGCTGGTGCCTCAAGTTGTACGTATGAGCTTGGCAGTGCCGGGGCGTACACGCCGGTGACACTGGCGTTTGCCACTGCAGGGGCGGGCCGCCTGATCGGACGCGTCACCACGGCTGACCATCCCAACATCGGCACCTCCGGCCTTGATGCATCCAAGAGCGTCAATCGCTGGTGGACGCTGACCACGACGGGTGTGACTGGCACAGCCATGCCAAGCACCGGCACTTACGGCGCGACTTTCACCTTCCTCAATCCCTCGGGTTTCGATGGCGGTGCGAACCCACTGAATTTCGAGACCGAGCGCAGGACCGGTGCATCGTGGTTCACCACGACCGCCGGCACGCGTACGGCGACCACGACCCAAGCCACCGGCATTACGGCGCTGGGCGATTTTGCGTTGGCCGAGAAAACGGTAGTGATCACACCACCGGATTCTTTCAACGGGGTCGAGGTGGGAGGGGCGATCAACGGGCGTATTTTCACCAAGCTCCGGGGTACCGGCTTCACACTGGACATCGTTGCCATCCTCGGCGGTGTGCTTTACAACACCTTCAACGAGGCGGTCACCGTGGACTTGGTCACCGGCGGCAGCGGGGGGCTCAACTGCGGCGGGGGTGCACTGACTGTGATCGGCGGTCCGACCGACGTGACACTGGTCAACGGCCGTGTCACCACACCGGCATTCAACCTGGCCACTGCCTATCCTGATGTCCGTGTAAGGGTTCGCTACCCCGTGGGCGGGCCGTATACGGTCACCACCTGCTCATCTGACAATTTCTCGATACGTCCGCCGACGTTCACCGTCACTTCGACTGACGCCACCAACACCGCAACTTCGGGCACACCGGCAATCAAGACCGGCGCCAATTTCAACCTCAACGCGGCAGGCGGTGCGGGCTACGCCGGTACGCCGACCAACAACACGACGGGGAACGTCACTGGCACCCCGACCGCCGGCACGATCGGCGGCACCTTCAATGCCGCAGTGGGCGGCACGGCGAGCGGCAACTTTTTCTACAGCGAAGTCGGTCATTTCGGTCTCAGCATCAATGCCGTCGCCGATTCCAGCTTTACCAGCGTCGATTCCGCCGGTGGTGACTGCACCAACGATTACTCGAATACGCTGGCGGGCGGGCGCTACGGTTGCTGGATTGGAAGCGTCGCGGTAACTCAGTCGACCGGCGTCAGTGGTTTCGGTCGTTTCATTCCTGATAATTTCAACGTGACCTATAACGTGCCGGCGATTGCGCCGGCCTGCGCGGGTTTCAGTTATGTCGGTCAGACCTTCAACTATACGATTGCGCCGGTGATGACGATCACGGCGCGCAACGGCACGAACAACGGCCTCACCAACGCCACGACGGTCAATTACGCCGGCAGTTATGCGAAGTTCACCAATGCTCAGCTGGCGGTCGCGCCTTATGACACGAAGGCCGGCCGTTATCTGCGCTTTGATGCGCTGGGCGGCGGCAGTACGCCGGATCTCGACCGCACGGGATTGCCGGACCCTGTCACTACTGATCCGCTAATCAGTGCTTTTACTAATGGTGTTGGAACGTTCACGTTCTCCGGCGGCAGCGGATTTGGTTTCGCACGCACGACGCCCAGCGCTCCTTTTGATGCCGACATTGCACTTCGTCTGAACGTGATCGATACCGACAACGTGGCGTTCGCGGGCAATCCCGCGTCATTCGGCACCGCCAGCGCCGGCAGCGGCATTCTGTTCAGTGATGGTGTTGCGGCAACCACGACCGACAAGCAGGTGCGTTACGGTCGCCTGAGCATTGGCGGCGCCAGCGGCTCACAGGTGCTGCCGCTGCGCTTGCCGGTGCAGGCGCAATATTGGACCGGCACGGCGTTCGCGACGAACACACTGGATTCATGCACCACGCTGGCCGCAAATAATGTTGGCTTGGGCAATTACAGCGGCAGTCTCAATGCCGGTGAAACCACGCCGAGCATCGTCAACAGCCCGCTGCAGGCGGGGCGCAGCGCAATCCGTTTGAGTGCGCCGGGCTCCGCCAATCCGGGCAGCGTCGATGTCGCGCTGAATCTGGGTAGTGGTGCAACGGCGGATGCCTGTCCTGCATTTGCGCCGGCTGCAACGGCAGGCAACAAAACGCATTTGCGCGGTGCTTGGTGCAACCCGCCGGGCACATATACCAAGGATCCTTCCGCCAAAGCGCGGTTCGGTGTGACGCGTGGCGCCGATCAATCGATATATCGTAGAGAGCAGTAGTTCGGGTACTAGCTCTAGTAGTCCTTCGGTGAGAGACTTATAAAATACACAATAAAAACAACAAGTTAATTGTATGCATGGTGTTATGCAAAGTGGTGCACATTACAAAAACCCTATAAGTGTTTGACGACATTGGAAAATATGCTAGTTTTGGCCAATTTGGTGCAATACGGCTCAGGAACCCATGAATCTGTTCGGTAAAAGTCGGCGTCCCGGCTGGTTGTGCCTCAACCTGCATCCTGATCGCGTGGATCTATCGCACGTTCTGGTTGCAGGCAAGCCGCGTCCCGAAGTGTTGTTGTGCGAATCGTTTCGCAAGGAAGGCGACGATGTCGTGACACTGAAGCGGCTGCGGCGTGAACTCCGCCTTGATCGATATCACTGCATGACCATGCTGAAGACGCATGACTATCAGATGTTTCCGGTTGACGCACCAAAGGTGCCGGATGCCGAAGCACGCAGTGCGGTACGCTGGGCGATCAAGGACATGCTGGATTATTCCATTGATGCTGCAATGGTGGATGCGGTGAGCGTACCCGCAAGCGAAGCCGGCGGGCGCCCCGCGCAGATGCTGGCGGTGGCCGCGCGCAATGAGCTGATTGCGGCGACGGTCAAACCTTTTAACGAAGCCGATATTGAACTCGATGTGATCGACATTCCCGAACTGGCGCAGCGCAATGTTGCGAAGCGTCTGGAAGACGAGGGTCGCGGTCTGGCCATGCTGTGTTTTGATCACGCTGCAGCGACCCTGACATTCACCAGCGGCGGTGAGCTTTATCAGTCGCGGCGCATCGATGTTTCGATGATGGATTTTGCCGGTGACGCGCCGGCGGAAGGTCTTTACGACCGCGTCGCGCTGGAGCTGCAGCGTTCGCTCGATCATTTTGACCGGCAGTTCCGCAATGTTGCCGTATCGCGCGTGGTGATTTCGCAGGTGCCAGGCGGGGAAAAGCTGGCCGAGTACCTCAACAGCAATCTGACGCTGCCGGTGGAAATGTTTGATCTGGAAAAGATCATGGATTTCCCGGGTGTGCCGGAATTGCGTGATCCGTTGCGGCAGACACAATGTCTGCAACTCATTGGCGCAGCGATGCGCGAAGAGGTCGCGGCCCGATGAGCCAGTACATCAACCTCCTCGGACCGTCATTTCGCAGACAGCGTCTGGCGCTATCGTTGAATCGTGCGGCGCTGCTGGCCTGTTTCACGCTGGCGGTGTTGATGGTGGTGATGGCTTATGAAGAGCAGCGCGTCTCGGGTTTGCGCGAGGAGTTGGATTCGGCGCAGGTGCTGATGAAAGCGCAGAATGCCTATACCAGCCGGCTCAAGGGGGACGGCTCGGATAAGGGCAATACAGCCATCGACAATGATATCCAGCGGCTGGAAGCCGAGCTGAAATCGGCGCGAGACAGCATGGGGGTTCTTGAAGGCGGCGCACTGGGTAACCGCGAGGGTTTCGCGCGTTATATGCAGGCGTTCTCCCGCCAGACCATTGACGGATTATGGCTGACCGGTTTCTCTGTAGGGGGTGCCGGCGATGTGAGCATTCAAGGACGCGTCGTCAAGGCCGAGCTCGTGCCGGCCTACATTCAGCGCCTGAACAATGAACCGGCCCTGAAAGGCCGTGAATTTTCCGCGCTGGAAGTCCATCGGCCTGTAGCGCTGGTCAGCGCTGATGCTGGGAGCGGGAAAGGTGCGCCGGCTGAACAGGACGCAACACCGCGTTATCTCGAGTTTGCACTGGCAACTTCCGAGCCCGTGGCTCAGGGTGCCGATGCCCGCGGGGAGAAACGCTGATGCATCGGCTGACCGGAATATGGCGACAATGGGGCGAGAAATTTGCCGCCCGTTCGCTGCGTGAACGGGCGCTGATGACAGGGGGCGTGGTGGTTGTAGTGGTCTTGCTGTTCGACACGCTGGCGCTTAATCCGCTCGCAGTTCAATACAAACGGCTGAACGGACAGGTTGCCGAGGCCCGTGCCGCGATCAAGGCCGGGGAGCAGGTACTCGCGTCCGGACGCGATACGGTTGATCCGGATGAAGTAAAGCGCCGTTATCGTGACGGCCTGCGCAAGCAGATTGCCGAAATCGACGGCAAATTACAGGGTCTGCAGAAACAGCTTGTGCCGCCGGACCAGGTCGCTAATCTGCTGGAGGGTGTGCTGGCACGCGAGCGCGGATTGGCGCTGGTCAGTCTGCGCAAGCTGCCGGTGCAGCAGTTCCAGACCACTACGGGTTCTGCGGCCAAAGGCGAAAGCAAAGGCAGTGTTGCCGGTGAGCGCAGTATTTATCAGCACAGTTTTGAAATCGAGGTTGAAGGTTCCTACGTGGAGTTGCATGGTTATCTGGCGCATCTTGAAAAGCTGCCCTGGCAATTGTTCTGGGGCAAGGCTGAACTCGATGCCGGCAAACATCCGCGCTTGAAACTGAAGCTCACGGTTCATACTCTGAGCATGAACAAAGTCTGGTTGGTCGTATGAGGTTATGGCTCGCACTGTTTTTGGGCGTTACGACCGCGGGCTACGCGGCGGCGCAAGGCATGTCCGACCCAACGCGTCCACCCGGTGGGCTGGCGGATGCTGTCGAGGCTGTCGGTTCAGGCGGTCCGGTGCTACAGTCCGTCATGTTGTCGCCATCACGCAAGGTGGCTGTGATCAGCGGCGAAATGGTGGTGTTGGGCGGCCGTTATGGTTCATCCCGGCTGGTGCGTTTGACCGAGACCGAGGCGGTATTGAAAAATGGCGCAGACGTCACCGTACTGCGACTTCATCCTCAGGTCATCAAGCGCACGGCTGGTTCCGGTGCTGGTAAAAGCGTCACGAAAACAACAAAGTGAACATGATCAGGCGGAACACTACAAAATGTTTGATGGCCCTCGCGATCAGTGCGCTGATGGCGGGCTGTGCGGAGACTCCGCGTCAGCAGGGCAGTGCTACTCTGGATTCCATCAATCGCGAACTCGATCAGGCTGCGCAGACCCGCAAGGCTGTTCCGCCTTCTGATGCGGTCAGCCGGGCGCTTCTGCCGCCGCTGATGGTTGAATTGCCGCGGGCAGATGCACAAAAGCCAGATACACGTTTTGATCTTTCAGTCAGCAACGCACCGGCCAGCCAGGTTTTTCTGGCGATCGTATCCGGCACCCGTTACAGCATGGTTCTGCATCCCGACGTCAAGGGCGATCTGTCGGTAAATCTCAAGGATGTGACGGTTACCGAGGCGCTGGATACGCTGCGTGATCTTTATGGTTTTGACTACATCGCGCAGGGCAACCGCATCACGGTGCTCCCCGCAACGCTGCAGACTCGCATTTTCAAGGTGAACTACCTGCAAGCACTGCGTCGTGGCCAGACCGAAACCCGCGTCAGTTCAGGTTCCATCACCGATGGTTCGAGCAGCCCCGGCACACCGGCCCCGGGCGCAACGCCGGTGCCGACGACGGGGCCGACCGGCTCGAGCGGTACCAGGGCCACGGAAAGTTCGCGGGTCACCACGACGTCCGATTCCAATTTCTGGGGCGATATCCAGAAATCGCTGACCGCCATACTCGGTGGTGCAACAGGACGCAGCGTCGTGGTCAATCCGCAATCCGGTGTGATCGTTGTCCGGGCGATGCCCAACGAACTGCGCGGCGTCGAGCAGTTCCTCAATGCAATGCAATTAATCGTCGAGCGCCAGGTGATGCTTGAGGCCAAGATCATCGAGGTCACCTTGCGTGACGGTTACCAGGCAGGCATTAATTGGGCGGGCTTCCGCGACGGCAACACCCGCTTCGGCGCGGGTGTCATTACGCCGGGCACGGTGTTGCAGCGGGAAGGCGCGATCGGTTCAGCGACGGCCCGTGCGCCGGATGGTTCGTTGCGGGCGGACTCGGTGTTTTCAGGAGGATCTGTCGGTGCAGTGGCGAGCGGCCTTGCGCTGGGGGCGGGCGCTGCGGGCGGACTGTTCGGATTGGCACTGCAGACCCAGAACTTCGCTGCGTTGCTGACCTTCCTGGAGACGCAGGGCGGCGTCAACGTGCTGTCGAGCCCGCGGGTGGCGACGCTCAACAACCAGAAAGCCGTGCTCAAAGTGGGCACCGACGATTTCTTTGTCACCAACGTCAGCACGACATCGAGCACCAGCGGTACCAGCACCACGGTGACGCCGACCATAACCGTCGCGCCGTTTTTCTCGGGCATCGCGCTTGATGTGACGCCGCAGATCGATGACAACAGCAGCATCATCCTGCACATACACCCGTCGGTCAGCAATGTGGTCGAGAAGAACAAGATCATCGATCTCGGGACGCTGGGCGTGTTTACGCTCCCGCTGGCGTCGAGCGATGTCAACGAAACCGATACCATCGTGCGCGTGACTGACGGCAACATCGTAGCCATCGGCGGATTGATGCGCCAGAAATCGAGCAGCGAACGCAGCCAGGTGCCCGGCTTGGGCGATGCGCCCGGCATCGGTAATCTTTTCCGCCAGCGTGATACCACCAGCACCAAGAGCGAGCTCGTGATCCTGCTCAAGCCGACCATCATCCACGGCGATCGCAACTGGCAGGAAGATCTCGTGCAGACGCGTGAACGCATCCGGGCCATGAGTGCACCGCCAGAAGCGCAGCGGTGATACGCTTGACCCATGTACGAATCGCATTTCGGTCTGCGTGAACCCCCGTTCGGCATCACGCCGGACACCAGTTTTGCCTACGCCTGCAACTCCCATCAGGAGGCATTGAACACGCTTCTTGTAGCCGCTCGCAATGGCGAGGGATTCATGAAGGTGACTGGTGAGGTCGGCACCGGAAAAACCTTGTTGTGCCGGCGGTTTCTCGCAATGCTCGATTCCCGCTTTGTATCAGCCTACATTCCAAACCCTTATCTGGAGCCGCGCACGCTGATGTTTGCGCTGGCCGATGAACTGGGCGTTACTTTGCCGCGCGAAGCGGATCAGCACCATTTGTTGAAAGAGCTTTCCCGGGCGCTGCTCAACTTTGCGCGTCAGGGCAAGACCGTGGTGGTTTGCCTCGATGAAGCGCAGGCCATGCCGCAGGAAAC
>CAMAYE010000076.1 GCA_945862135.1 Bordetella parapertussis | reverse complement strand
ATCAGCAGCTTCCTTCCGGGCGCGCGGGCAAGCACGTCAATGGCGGCGCGCACCGAGTCCGGATTGGCGTTGTAGGTATCGTCGATCAACCTCGCACCCTGAAAGCCGCGCTTGATTTGCAATCGACCTTTCACCGCAGAAAAAAGGCTGAGGGCACGGATGCAGGACTCCAGCGTGGCGCCGCCCGCCGTGGCTGCGGCAATGGCCGCGAGCGCATTACGTGCGTTGTGTTCACCGGCCAGCGGCAGATCAAACGCCATCGTGCATTCCGGCGTGCGCACTTTGAGACGTGACGAGCCAGCCTGCAATTCGCAGATTGCGCTGACGGCAGCCTTCGCGTCGAATCCGAAATCACGCACCGTGCGGTTTCCTGCAGCGGCACGCCAGACGCCAGCATGAGCATCATCGGCATTGATGACCGCAATGCCGTCTGCAGGCAGTGCCGTGACCAGACTGGCATGCTCGGCGGCGACATCGGCCACTGAACGCATGAATTCCTGGTGCTCGCGCTGCGCGTTGTTGACGACGGCCACAGTCGGCGCAGCGATCTGTGCCAGTTCCGCGGTCTCACCGGGATGATTCATCCCCACTTCCACCACGCCGACGCGGTGCGCGGCACGCAATGTCAGCAGCGTCAGCGGCAGGCCGATGTGATTGTTCAGATTGCCGCGGGTCGCCAGTACCGCTTCTTCGCCGTAATGCGCGCGCAAACAGGCGGCAATCATTTCCTTGACTGTCGTCTTGCCGTTGGACCCGGCAACCGCAATCAGCGGAATGCTGAACTGCCGCCGCCAATGTGCGGCGAGCGCCCCCAGGGCAACCGTAGTGTCATCCACCGCAGCCACAGGCAATGGAGCATTCTGCGCATGGGCGCGGTCGATCAGCGCCGCAACCGCTCCGGCAGCGGCAGCCTTCGCGACAAAATCATGACCGTCATACCTTTCGCCGCGCAGCGCGACGAACAGGTCGCCGGACTTCAGCGTGCGGCTGTCGGTGCAGACATTCAGGAAGCGCACGTCACCGCCGCGCAGTTCGCCGCCCAGTACGGTCGCGGCCTGGGTCAGGGTCATCACCGTGCCCTCCCCGCCAATGCAGCACGCACCACTGCGGCATCGCTGTAGCGCCGGCGCACACCGCAAATTTCCTGATACTGCTCATGGCCTTTGCCGGCAACGAGCACGATGTCGCCGGGTCGTGCCTCGGCAACAGCCTTGATGACTGCCTGACGCCGATCGATGATCTGCTCGTGTTTGCGGCGCACGCCTCTGGCGATTTGCGCAATGATTTC
Source organism: Bordetella parapertussis (assembly GCA_945862135.1). GTDB lineage: Bacteria > Pseudomonadota > Gammaproteobacteria > Burkholderiales > SG8-41. The sequence goes on along the minus strand of CAMAYE010000076.1, from coordinate 13,048 downwards.
GGCAGGATCTTCGTTGCGCGGATTGTCGCTGGTAATGATCAACTGATCAGCGTGGCGCGAGGCGGCTTCACCCATCAGCGGCCGCTTGCCGCGGTCGCGATCACCGCCGCAGCCGAATACGCAGATCAGCCGCGCCTTGTCTCCAGCCGCGGCACGCAGGCTTTCGAGCACTTTTTCCAGGGCATCCGGCGTATGCGCGTAATCAACAATGACCAGCGGGGCACGACCGCCACCGTAGCGTTCGGTACGTCCCGGCACCGGCACAACCTTCTGCAATGCGGCGACTGACTGGTCCAGACCAATATCGCTGGCCAGCAACGTCGCCAGCGAACCGAGCAGATTCGCCGCGTTGAAGCGCCCGATCAACTGACTTTCCAGTGTCGCCCGCCCCCATGGCGAAGCAATATCAAATGAAATGCCGTCCAGTCCCAAACGGAGGTTGCGGCCTTCAACGCAGGGCGTGCGATGACGGTCGCCGCGACGCTCAAAACCATAGCCCAGCAAAGCGCTGCGGCGATGCTTCCATCGCTGCGCCAGTTCACGGCCGAAAGCGTCGTCCATATTGACCACGGCGTGACTCAGTGTCGGACAGCGGAACAACCGGGCCTTGGCCGCTTTGTAGCGCCGCATCGTGCCGTGATAATCCAGATGGTCGCGGGTCAGATTGGTCAGCATTGCGACGTCGAATTCGACTCCGGCAACGCGATCCTGATCCAGCCCGATGGAAGAGACCTCCATCGACACCGCCTTGGCGCCTGCCCGCACAAACTTTTTCATGCGCGCATGCAGCGTCACCGCATCCGGGGTGGTGTTGACCAATTCATCAAGGTGGCCGGGAAAACCGCTGCCCAGTGTGCCCACCACGGCACACTTGCGTCGCATTCGGTTCAGCGCCCTTGCAATCCACTGACTGCACGAGGTCTTGCCATTGGTGCCAGTCACACCGATGGTCCACAAGCGGGCGCTGGGTTTGCCGTAGATCTCGCTGGCAATCACACCCGCGTTGCTGCGTAAATGGGCAACACCAAGATTCGGTATGCGCCAGCGCCGATTCCATACATAACCATCCGCATCCCACAACACGGAGCCGGCCCCGTTCTGCACCGCCTGCGCAATAAAGTCGCGGCCGTCACGTGACTCGCCGGGGTAAGCGACGAAGGTGTCACCCGGCCGCACCGCGCGGCTGTCCACCGTCATCCGGCGTACACCCAGGGCCCGAACCGCGTACATGTCAGGTGCCCGGACCGTCATACGTCCTCCCGCACGACAGGCACCTCTTCCAGCGTCAGCACATTGGTCTTGCCCGGTGCATCCGGCGGAACCGACAGCAGGCGTAACGTCCCCGAAGCCACCAGACTGAATACCGGTGCCGCCACCGCGCCGCCATAGTGCTGACCCGCCGACGGTTCATCGATCATCACCGCAATGATGATTCGCGGCTTCGAAGCCGGGGCCATACCGACAAATGAAGCCACATAGCGGTTGGTGGCATAACCCTTGCCTTCGAGTTTGTGCGCGGTCCCGGTTTTGCCGGCCACCGTATAACCCGCAACCTGCGCCCCCGGCGCAGTGCCGCCCGGTTGCGCCGCCATCTCGAGCATGCGCCGCACGGCCAGAGCGGTTTGCGCGGAAACAACCTGCGCCCCTTCAGGCGGACCGTTGCGCTTCAACAACGTAACCGGGTAAAGAACACCATCAGATGCGAATATCGTGTAAGCCCGCGCCAGTTGCATCAACGAAACCGAAATGCCGTAGCCGTACGACATCGTTGCCTGTTCAATCGGTTTCCAGGTGCCATGCGGGCGCAGCCGCCCCGATACTTCACCGGGAAAACCGGAGCGCGGCGGAGTACCGAAACCCGCACGACTGAACATGCTCCACAACATCTCCGACGGCATCGTCAGCCCCATCTTGGCGGTACCGACGTTGGAAGATTTCTGGATCACTTGCGCAACCGTCAGGGCACCCTGCGGATGCACATCATGAATCGTGCGTTTGCCGATGGTTATGCTGCCGGGCGCCGTCTGGATCACCGTGCTGGCCTGGAACAGACCGGCCTCCAATGCCGCCGCCGCAGTGAAAGGCTTGAGTGTGGATCCCGGCTCAAAAAGGTCCGTCACAACACGGTTGCGGGTACGCTGCGCATCCACTTTGCCGCGGCTGTTCGGGTTGTAGGTCGGCAGATTGGCCATCGCCAGCACTTCGCCGTTCTGGGCGTCGAGCACAACAATGCCCCCGGCCTTAGCCCGATGCGCAGCCACAGCATCTTTCAGTTCGCGAAACGCCAGATACTGGATGCGCGCATCAATCGACAGCTTTAGCTTCTCGCCGTTCTGCGGCACACGAATGCTTTCAACGTCCTCGACGATGCGGCCAAGGCGATCGCGTATGACGCGCCGGCTGCCAGGCTTGCCGGATAACCGGTCTTCATAGGCCAGTTCCAGCGCCTCCTGGCCCTTTTCATCAACACCAGTGAAGCCAATGATGTGCGCCATCACATCGCCCGCGGGATAATAGCGGCGGTGCTCACGCTGAAGAAACACCCCGGGGATTCCGAGCTGAACGACACGCTCGGCCTGCTCCGGCGGCAATTGCCGCTTCAGATAGACAAACTCGCGCTTGGGGTCTGCAAGTTTGCCGCGCAGTTCTTCCATGCCGACGCCGAGCATCTGAGAAAGGCGGCGCAAGTCTGCAGGTTCGGCTTCGATGTCCGCCGGACTCGCAGCCACTGATTCCACCGGCGTGGAAATCGCCAACGGCTCGTTATTCCGATCGACGATCATGCCGCGGCTCGCGCCGATTTCGATCACACGTGAATAACGCGATTCGCCCTTGGCCTGCAGGAAATCATTATTTAGAGCCTGTAACCACAGGGCGCGTCCGGTGAGCCCGATGAACCAAGCACCGATGACCAACAGCAAAAGATTGGCGCGCCAGTTCGGCAGACTGGGCGCCGGATCACGCTTCAGCGTGGCCTTCAAGGCTGCGCTCCCGCGCGTGACGGCTGCACCACCTCGATTCGACCAGCCACCGGCAAGCGCATGTTCAGTTCACGCGTCGCGATGCGCTCGATACGGGCATGAGTGGACCAGGTGCCCTGCTCAAGCTGCAACTGCCCCCATTCAACCTCCAGTTGTTTCGCAGTCGCCTGCTCTTTCTGCAGCTCAACATAGAGCTTTCGCGCCTTGTGCTGCGAGGCGACAACGGCCATGGCACAGACAACCAGCCCGGCTAGCAGCAGAAAGGTGATGCGAGCGGTCATGCCGCAACCGCCTCCGTACGTTCAGCGACACGCATCACAGCGCTGCGCGCACGCGGATTCGCTGCGGTTTCCAGATCGCTTGCGCGCACCGCACGGCCGACAAGCCGCATCCGCGGTTGCGGCAAATCGCGGGCACGCACCGGCAGGCGCGCCGGCAGCGCATCAGCCTGGGATTGCGCACGCATGAACCGTTTGACGATACGGTCTTCGAGAGAATGAAAACTGATCACCACAAGCCGTCCACCCGCGCCGAGCAGGGCTACGCACTGCGGCAGCACTACCGAAAGCTCCTCAAGCTCCTGATTGACGTGAATCCGTAGAGCTTGAAACGTGCGCGTCGCCGGATCCTGGCGTGGCTCGCGCGTGGGTACGGCATCTGCCACGAGCGTGGCAAGTTTTCGTGTGGTGTCAACAGGTCCCCGCGCCCGAGCCGCAACAATCGCTGCTGCAATCTGTTTAGCAAACCGTTCTTCGCCATGGTTCCTGATGACCTCCCTGATTTCTGATTCTTCTGCCGTTGCAAGCCACTCAGCCGCACTGAGGCCCTGGTCCGGATCCATGCGCATGTCGAGCGGCGCGTCGCTGCGGAAGCTGAACCCGCGGCGAGCGTCATCCAGTTGCGGCGACGACACGCCCAGATCAAGCAGCAAGCCATCGACGCCTGCGACATCAAGTTTCTGCAAAACTTCACGCACCTGACTGAACGCGCTACGCACGATCACAAACCGCGGATCATGCAAGACCGCAGCGGCCTGCACCGCCTCGGGATCTCGATCAAGCGCAATCAACCGCCCTTCTGCACCCAGCTTTTCCAGTATCAAACGGCTGTGACCACCCCGGCCATACGTGCAATCAACATAAGTGCCGTTCGACCGGATGTTCAATGCCTCAATGGCTTCCTGCGCGAGCACCGCGACATGCGCGCTGCCGGTCACAAGGAGAAATCCTCCAGCTCCGTCGGCAGACCACCGGCGCCGAAACCGCCGGCGTTGTCGATGAGCTGCGTCCAGCGCTCGTCATTCCACAGTTCGAATTTCTTTCCCTGACCGACCAGCACCACGTTTTTTTCGAGTTGCGCATAACGGCGCAGCTCCGGCGTGATCAGCACGCGGCCGGCACCATCCATGTCGACATCGACGGCAAAACCGATCAATCGACGCTGCAGTTCACGCACACGTGGATCGAGGTTCGAGAGGCCTTCGAGTTTTTCCTGGATCAGTTCCCAGTCGGGCAGCGGGTAGATCAGCAGGCAGCGATCAGCATCCGCGGTGATGACCAGATGTCCCGCGCAACGTTCGAGCAGCGTGTCACGATGGCGTGCCGGTACGGCAAGCCTGCTTTTGCTGTCGAGATTGAGTTGTGCGACCCCGCGGAACACTCGCGCCCCCTTGCAAGGCGGGAAAACAGCGCTTCCGGACCCTTCCGGTGGCTTTTCTCCCACTTTTTACCACTTCGCCCCACTATAAATAAGCAGGGCAGCAAGGTCAAGTGTCGAATTACCAAATTCCTTTTTAACGACAACGACTTACGCGCACTTGTTGAGGTCTGGTTTAATGATTTTTTCTTGAAGAAATAATCCAATTAAAACAATAGGATATTACGCGTACTGAAAGTAGCGCATTAACTAATAGTGCTTAAAAATCAGGCAATTAGGGGAAATCGGCCGTCGCCATCGCCCGACAATGTTGAAAAACAAAGAGGAAAAGTGAAGCTGGCCGTTAAGCCGGGTTCTGTCGTGGACAGCCATTCCTCTGGGCCGCACATCGCTGTACGGCTCTAGCCACCTACCCGCAAGCTCGGCGGGACGCGTCAACGCTTGCCTATTCGGTGTTGCTCCGGGTGGAGGTTACCGCGTTTCACCCCGCTGAACTGACCAAGCAATGAGCACGTTGCCGCACCCACACTCCGGCCCGCTCAGCGGACTCGTCTCTGTGGCCCTATTCCTCGCCTCACGGCGGACGGGCGTTACCCGTCACCCTACCCTGTGGAGCCCGGACTTTCCTCTATGCACGGCACGTACGGGTTACCCCGTACGGTTTCTTCCGCACACAGCGGCTGCCTGGCCAGCTTCGTCGAGGATGTTAACACGCAGGTCTTGCACACCCACGGGATTCACAATCAACACCCCCCACCCGACTGGCACTCACGCACCCGTTCAAGCAAGCGGTGCAAATGATGGTCATGTACGCCCAGTGCATCGAGATGACGCAGTGTATAAACGAGGTAGTCGATGTTTGGTCCACGTTCTCCGCAACATCCCGCAATGATGCGAGCGGCATCATCAATCGCCAACCGCCCGGCGTAACCGGCATGAGTGCGGTTGGCGACAAACGCCAGGGCATTGCGGCGTCCATTCGGCGCCGACACAGGAATCAGCCGCGGCCGGTACACGCCGCGGCGCATCTCGCGCTGCCACAACGCCTCCAGTGCCGTCTGTTTGTCCGCTGAAGCGATACGGTAAACAATCCCTTTGCACGCGCCTCCGGGATCCAGACCCAGAACAAGACCGGGGGCTTTTACGGTGCCGCGATAGCGGCTGGAATAAATACAAAATGCGCGATGAAAACCACGCAGCAATGCCGGTTCAGCAGCCATATGCGGAAAAGCCGGATCCCACATCAGCGAACCGTAAGTGAAGACCCACAGATCGCCGCGCGGAAGATCAAGGCTGCTGTAATGAACAGGATCGGGTTCCGGCGACATTGCGCCGCCGGGGAGGATGCTTTGCGGCGTGCGCGGTTTCAAGCGCCGGCGATCTTCCAGTCCATCATCGCACCGGCGCGCAAGGGCACCAGCGTATCGGGACCGAAGGGCACGCTGGCCGGCACCGCCCATGACTCCTTCACCAGGGTGATTTTCCCGGTATTGCGCGGCAGGCCGTAATAATCCGCGCCAAAAAAACTGGCGAACCCTTCAAGGCGGTCCAGTGCATTCGCCGCAGCAAATGCCTCGGCATACAGCTCGATGCCGGCATGCGCGGTGTACATGCCCGCGCAACCGCAATCGTTCTCCTTGGTGTGCCGCGCATGCGGCGCGCTGTCGGTGCCGAGGAAGAATTTCGGACTGCCACTGATTGCGGCTTCAACCAAGGCTTCACGGTGAAGCTCGCGCTTGAGGATCGGCAGGCAGTAAAGATGTGGCCGCACGCCGCCGGCAAACATCGCGTTGCGGCTCATCAGCAGGTGATGCGCGGTAATCGTCGCGGCGACCCGAGGCGGCGCTGCTGTGACAAACTGCGCCGCTTCTCGCGTGGTGATGTGCTCCATCACCACCTTCAGGCCCGGGAAACGCTCGACCAGCGGCGCCAGCGTGCGATCAATGAACACGCGCTCACGGTCAAAAACATCGACCGCAGCATCGGTGACTTCGCCGTGCACCAGCAGCGGCATGCCGGCCTTCGCCATCGCCTCCAGCACCGGAAAACATTTCTCGATCGCGGTAACGCCGGAATCCGAATTGGTCGTGGCCCCTGCGGGGTAATACTTCACCGCATGGACCGCTCCGCTCTGCTTCGCCCTGACGATTTCGTCGGGTCGAGTGTTGTCCGTCAGATACAGGGTCATCAACGGATCAAAACTGCTGCCGGAAGGCAAAGCCGCAAGAATGCGCTCGTGATAGGCCAGTGCAAGCGCCGTCGTCGTCACCGGCGGCCTGAGATTGGGCATCACGATGGCGCGGGCAAAACGCATGGCGGTATGCGGCAAAACATCGCGCATCGCAGCGCCGTCACGCAAGTGCAGATGCCAGTCGTCGGGGCGGGTAATCGAGATGGAATTCATGATTGGCTTTATGTTAAACGCTGTGCAGCCCGGCGTAAATTCACATTGTTCGCATAAATCCGCGAGAGTGGCCTCAAGTCGAGGCCTTCAGCGCTAGCGCACGCTCGTAAAGCATGTTGCGACTGCCGCCAGTGAGTTTCACCGCAAGCGCGACCGCCTGCTTCAGAGGCAACTCCTCAAGCAGGATCTTCAGGGTGCCGTCGATATCAGCTCCGGCATCACTGCGGGCCTCTGCAGCCCCGGCAACAACCAGCACGAATTCGCCCCGCCGGTGATTTTCATCGGCCTCGAGCCAGGCCACGGCGTCGGCAAGCCGGCAACGGTGGATGTCCTCGTGGATTTTCGTCAATTCACGGGCGAAAACAATCTCGCGCTCGCCACCGAAAGCGGCGCACAGATCGGCTACGCAATCGACAACGCGATGCGGCGCCTCATAGAACACCAGAACAGCCGTTTGGGCCGCAAGGTCCGTCAAAACCTTGCGCCGCTCAGTGGCGCGTGCCGGCAAAAAACCACAAAACAGAAAACGACTGGTATCCAAGCCACTCGCCGACAGTGCGGCAATCGCCGCATTGGGACCCGGGACAGGCACCACTGGATAGCCTGCAGCTCGCACGGCTGAAACAACGTGGGTACCGGGGTCAGCGATTCCCGGCGTACCTGCATCGGTTACCAGCGCCACCGACTTGCCTTCCCCGAGCATGCCGGCAATGCGCTCGGCCGATGCGCGTTCATTGTGTTCATGGACGGCAACCAGCTTCCCGGCAATACCGTGACGATCGAGCAACCGTACCGTGACCCGGGTGTCCTCGGCGGCAATGACATCCACCCCGCGCAACACCTCAAGCGCCCGCAAGGTGACATCCGCCAGATTACCGATAGGGGTTGCGACTACATATAATGTCGCCGTTCCTGGTTTGCTTGAAATGCCCACGCTGTTTCCCGTCGCCGGATTCCATGATGAATATTCGCCTGCTGCGTTGTTTGACCATCGTTGCGCTGGCACCCGTACTATACGGAGCGCCTGCGGCATTGGCCAGTGAAGCTGCGGCGACACCCGCGCCTGCCGCGGAAAAACCGGCGGCAGCCGCCCCTGCACCGCACATTGCGCTTCTACTTCCCACCCGCTCAAAGGTCTTCGCGCGTCATGCCACAGCTTTGCGCGACGGATTCATGGCGGCCAGGTCACAGAACCAAACCGTGTTGCCGGTGCGCGAGTACCCGGTAAGCGGGGCTGTCGATGAAACCCTCAAAAACTACCGGGACGCGATTGCCGCCGGCGCCAAAGTCGTGGTCGGACCGCTGACGCGCGACGGCGTCACAGCACTCGCGTTCGGGGAACCCGTACCGGTACCGACACTCGCCCTGAACATCCCTGATCAAACAGGTCGCGCCCCCGGAAATCTCTACATGCTGAGCCTGCAGGTCGAGGGAGAAGCCCGGCAGGCAGCGCAACTGGCTTATCGTGACAACCGCCGCCGCGGGCAGATCATCGCCAGCGGAAATGCGCTCCAACGCCGCATGCAATCCGCATTTTCAGCGGAATTCTCGCGCCTCGGCGGGACCGTACTTGGAGAACCCATTCCACCAGACCCCAGCCGGTTGAAAACCGCCATCCGCGCTGAAGTCGACATGGTGTTTCTAGCACTGGATCATGATGAGGCGCGCGCCGTCACGGCTTACCTTGGAACAATACCCGCCTACGCTACATCCATTATCAACGCGGGGGATCGCGGCGCGCTTGCTGGATTTGATCTCGCCAGCGTCACCTTCGTCGACATGCCGTGGCTTCTTGAACCCGACCATCCTGCCGTGATGAATTACCCGCGCCTGCAATCGGGTTCCACCGACATCGAGCGACTTTACGCGCTGGGCATTGATGCCTGGCGCATTGCGCAACTGCTGCTCGCCGGGGCCCGTGAATTGAAACTTGACGGCGTAAGCGGAGAACTGACTCTGGGCCCGGACGGCATCATTGAACGCAACCTGCGCGCCGGCCGTTATGTAGATGGACGTGCGCGACTTGCCGAGCCGACGACGCATGAACCCGCGCGGTGAACACGGCGAATCTCTCGCAGCGGAGTTCCTCCTCCGCGAGGGCCTGACCATCTCCACGCGCAACTACAGTTGCCGCTTTGGCGAAATCGATCTGATTGCCCGCGACGGAAACACCGTTGTTTTTGTGGAAGTCCGCAGCCGCGCAAGCAATGCTTTCGGCGGCGCTGCGGCAAGCATCACCGCTGCAAAGCGGGAAAAACTGCTGAAAACCGCCTGTCACTATCTGGCGACACTTAAAGCCACGCCCCCCTGCCGTTTCGATGCGGTGCTGCTGACGGGGGATCCGCCACGCATCGAATGGCTGCGCAACGCCATCGAGGCTTAGCTGGTTGAATCACTCTTTACAGGTACAATACTCGCACTATGGATCTCATCAGCCGCATCAGCGAACACTTCTCGGAAAGTGCCCATCTCAAGCTGCAGAGCATGGATGCGCTGGCCACTCCCATTGCCGCCGCAGTGCAAAGCATGGTGCAATGCCTTCAGGCCGACGGAAAAATCCTCTCCTGCGGCAATGGTGGTTCTGCGGCCGATGCACAGCATTTTTCTGCGGAACTGCTGAACCGGTTCGAGGTCGAACGACCAGGACTCGCGGCAATGGCGCTGAGCACCGACTCTTCGACCCTGACTTCAATCGCCAACGATTACGACTACAACCAGGTGTTTTCGAAGCAGGTGCGGGCACTGGGTCGTGCCGGTGACGTGCTGCTGGCCATTTCCACCAGCGGCAACTCACCCAACGTCGTGGCCGCCGTTGAGGCCGCACACGAATGCGATATGCGGGTCGTCGCACTCACCGGTCGCAACGGCGGGAAAATCGGCGAATTGCTGAGATCCGACGACGTGCATATCTGTGTGCCTGCCACCAACACCGCACGCATTCAGGAAGTGCACCTGCTGTCGATACACTGCTTGTGCGACGGCATTGATTGCTTACTTTTGGGAGTCGAATAAATGCGCAAACTACTCACGTTAACCTGTATCGCGCTGCTGCCCTTCGTTTCTGGCTGTGCCGCAGTCGCCATCGGCGGCGCTGCCGCAACCGGCATCATGGTGGCCGAAGACCGCAGAACCGTCGGCACCATCACCGAAGATCAGGGCATCGAATTGAAGGCCGCATCCCGCATCGAAGAAAAGGTCAAGGACGCCCACGTAAATGTGACCAGCTACAACCGCATCGTCCTGCTGACCGGCGAAGTGCCGAACGAAGCTGCAAAAGCGGACGCCGAACGCATCACACGCGCCGTTGAAAACGTGCGCAACGTGTTCAATGAACTGAAAGTCGGCAGCAACGCCGCGGTACAGGCGCGCACCAATGACTCGGTTATTACCTCCAAAGTGAAGGCGCGTTTTGTTGATGCCAACAAATTCAGCGCGGTGCACGTCAAGGTCGTCACCGAAGCCAACGTCGTCTACCTGCTGGGTATGGTGAAGAAACAGGAAGCCACCGATGCGACTGAAATCGCACGCACCACTGGTGGTGTCAGCAAGGTGGTTCGGGTATTTGAATATCTGGATTGATTATTAATAATAGTCAATAAAAACAATCACTTACAGGGGCGCCTTCGGGCGCCCCTGTCGTTTGCACCAGCGCAACAGCGGACCAATCAGCGGCAGCTTCTCGTATAGTTCTTCCGCTGCATCCCAGTAGTCGCGATGCTCACTGACAAGCCCCGCGTCATTGAAGGTAATCAGGCTTGCGCCGTGGATCCGCTGTGTCACCTGTGGTCGCCAGCTGCGGAAACGAAACTCGAAATCCCAGGTCAACAACACGCGATCACCATCGGTGACACGGTCGCGCACTATAAACCGTGGCTCATCAAGCGTATCGAACATGTGTGTAAAAATCGCGGCCAGCGCCGCGACACCCTGCACATCGTTGAACGGATCACGAAAACGGCAATCCGACGCGTAATACCGCGGCAGTTCTTCAACCGACTGCCGTGTCAGCAACTCAAAAAAGCCAACCAGCGATTCCACCTGCGGTCGCGTCATAGACCCGTTCCCTTGTGCACCAATGCGAAGTACCAGCGGTAGGGCAGCAGCCGCAGCAGCTTAAGCCACAACGTAAAGCGTTTCGGAAAATGAATCTCGAAATCCCCGCGCGCAAAACCTGAAATGATCGCCTCGGTCGCAGCCTCGACGCTGATCAGAGCCGGCATCGCAAACGTATTGCGATCGGTCAGCGGCGTTTTGACGAAACCCGGATTGATCACATAGACCCCGATGCCGCGCGGCGCGAGATCCAGATAAAGCGTCTCGGCAAGATTGATCAGCGCCGCCTTGCCGGCGCCGTACACCAGCGCCGTGGGCAGACCGCCATAACCGGCAACACTGGACACCACGGCAACGCCTCCATTGCCCTGCTGCAAAAGCTGGTGGATCACCGGCGGCAGGCAATTGATGACACCGTTGACATTGACATCAAGCAGGCGCCGCGCCGCAGCGGACTCCAGCTCCCATGCCCGCACCGGCTGATGGCTGCCTGAACACAATACAACCAGATCGACACCACCCCACGCCGAAACCACGCTCTGCAGCGCCGCAGCCGCCGCCGCGTCATCCGTCACGTCAAACGGCAGCACCAGCGCCTGTGCCCCGTGGGGTTCAGCAAGACGCTCAAGCTCCGCCGTACGCCGGGCCGAAACCGCGACACGGGCCCCGCGTACCAGCAGGGCCTTCGCCAATCCGGCGCCGATTCCACTGGACGCACCAACGATCCACACGCACATGCCAGTCCATTCGCGGATCGGGCGGTTCAGGCTCATGAGCGTTTGCGGAAGGTCAGAATCACCTCGCCGAGCCGCACGCCGAACTTGCTCATGACCGAACGGTTAAGCATCACCTGATCATCCATCAGATACATCCAGTCATCGAAATCAACTTCCCAATTACGGCCATCGACATCCAGCCGCAACACGTACTGCCAGCGCAAAGCGTTGCCGTGAAGTTCGCCTATGGCCTCGCCCACGACGTCATCCGCAGTCCCGCGGAACCGATTCTGATCAATCCGCTGCAGAGTCCACACCCGACGGCTGCGAGTGCCGTCAGAATACTCGAAGTGCTCATCAAGGGTGCCGGTATCGCCCGACCACCGGGCATCAATGCGCACCGTGAAACGTTTTACCACATGGCCGCTGCGGTCCTGGAAAATGCCCCATGCATCAATCGTGCCGTTGAAATACTGCTGCAAGTCCAGCGCCGGCCGTTGGTCGCGATACTGCTCGACCTGCACCGAGCCGCATCCAGCCATGATGACGGCAAGCGCAACAAGCAAAGCCCTGAATCTGTTCATGCCACATCTCCTTTGAATGATTTCCGCTGATGCAAGTGGTCGGTCACCGCAAACCACAACAGCAATGCCGCCACCAGTTTGATCACACACGGCAGCAGCGCATAAACTGCAGAAAGTGCAGCGCCTCCCTCTGTCGGCATACCCGGCACATATCCCAGCCATTGCAGCAGCGGCAGGGTAGTGCCGGCAGCCAAAGCGAGGGCCAGTTTTTCCAGCAGATGCCACATGCCGAAATAAACGCCGTCTGGACGACGCCCACAATCCTCATCGTCATCAATCACATCCGCCAGCAACGAAGCAGGCAGTGCGAGATCGGCGCCGAAAGCCAGCCCCGAAATCACACATACCACTGCAAAAGCCGCGGCATCGCCGGCCCCGAGAAAATACGCCCACACAAACGCTCCGACCGCGAGCGCCATCGAGATGAGCCATGCACGCACCTTTCCGACACCCTCCGAAAGACGCACCCAAAGCGGCATACCTGCAGCACCGGCAACGAAATACAGCACCAGAAACAATGGGGTGAGGTCGGCCCGCTGCAATACATCTGCCGCAAAAAACAGCAGCAGCGTCGCCGGCATGGCTGCGGCAACACCATTGATCAGAAACACTGCTGCGAGCTTGCGAAACCGCCGATTGCGCAACGGCTGCACC
>CAMAYE010000075.1 GCA_945862135.1 Bordetella parapertussis | reverse complement strand
GTCACCCCGCAGATCAACGAAGACGGTCGCGTACTGCTCAATGTCCGCCCGACCATCACCCGGCTCAACAACAGCCAGCCCTTCGTCAACGATCCCAACCCAAGCCTGTGTGACGCCGCCCGTGTGAACTGCATCGCCAATCCGGTGCCGCAGATCCAGGTACGCGAAATGGAATCGGTGTTGCAGGTCGTCAGCGGCCAGACCGTCATCCTCGGCGGCTTGATGCAGGATAATGCGACCTCCTCACGCGAGCAGATCCCCGGTGCCGATGCACTGGGCGCAGCAGGCGACCTGCTGCGCTTCCGCAATCAGGGCGCAAGAAAAAGCGAACTCGTCATTTTCCTGCGGCCGACCGTCGTGCAGAACCCCTCGCTGGCCAGTGATGAATTGAAATTCTTCCAGCGCTTCCTTCCGCAACCCGAGTCCGCTGCCGCGCCCAAGCCTGCCACGCCATGAGCCTGCTGATGAAGGCCTTGGAAAAGGCCGCCAAGGATCGTGGCGAAGCGGCGCAGCCAGCGCCAACGCCGGGAACCACTGCACCTGCCGCTGCGCCTCCGCCCGGGACCACTGCAGCAGGCGCAGCGGCGTCGCGCGCGGCGACTGCAGCCGCAACATCTTCAGCATCGAAAATGGAACTCGCGCTGGAACCGTTGTCGGCTGATACCCCCGAAATCGAACGTACGCCCGCAACGGCACCTGCAGCCGCCACAAAACCTGCGCCGGGCGCCAGAAAGACAGCAGGAGATCAGGCCCGCGCTGCAACAGTGCTGCAGGCTTCGGCCAGTGCGCCTGAAAAAATCGCCGTTGCGCGCCGCGTCAAACCCGTCATCATCATCGGCGGCCTTGCCGGGATCGCGATCATAGCTTTCGGCATCTACGTTTACCTGCAAATCACCAATCCCGGCCTGTTCATCCGTCAGGCCCCGCTGACGGCAAAACCGCCGCTGGCACAAACACCACCACCCGCGCCGAAACCGCCAATCACCACTGAAGCACTGCTTGCGCCGGCAACAACTGCGGCAACAGCAGGATCACCGGCAACCACCCCAGCAGCAGCAACTCCACCAACAGCCGTGGCGGAAACGCCGGCAGCCCCCCGACCGGCAGCAGCACCAGCAGCGCGCCCCGAGGCACCACGCGACAGCATCAAGGTCAGCGCCGTTTCCGCAGAACCGCTACTCGATTCCCGGCTGACCAATGCCTATGCCGCATTGCAATCCGGCAAAATCGAAGAGGCGCGGCAACTCTACGCGGATGTTTTACGCAGCGATGGCAAGAGCATTCAGGGCCTCCTGGGCTCAGCCGCAGTCGCCATGCAACAGAACAATACCGATGAAGCGAGCCGGCTGTATTTCCGGGTGCTCGACCTGGAACCGCGCAATCCTTACGCACAGGCAGGCATTGTGGCGCTGATGGGACGTGCCGACCCTGCCGCCGCAGAAGCCAAACTCAAGCAGCTGATTGCCCGCGAGCCCATTGCGTCGCTGCACTTCACGCTGGGCAATCTTTACGGAGATCAGTCGCGCTGGGCGGAAGCACAGCAATCCTATTTCCAGGCGCATCAGCTGGAACCGGGCAATCCCGACTACGCCTACAATCTTGCGGTGGGGCTTGAACATATCGGCCAGACCAAACTCGCGAGCGGTTTTTACCGGCGCGCCGTTGAACTGGCGCAGGCGCGAGGCCGGGCAGGCTTCAGTCTGAATCAGGCGCAAGACCGGATCCGACAACTCGCCGCGCTGCCGGAATAACCGGCCGGACGACCGCGATGTCCGAACAACGAAAGAAACTGCGGCTTGGCGAGCTGCTGGTCCAGCAGGGACTGATCACCAAGGATCAGCTCGCCATCGTCCTTGCCGAACAGCGCAACAGCAATGTCCCCATTGGACGTTTGCTGGTCAGGCTGGGATTCGTCACCGAAACCGCGATCCGCGACATCATGGCGCGGACAGTGGGGCAGGAGTCGATCGACCTTGCGCAGGTCGTCGCCGACCCCGAAGCATTAAGCCTGGTCCCCGAGGAATTCGCACGACGCAATCATCTGCTGCCGATTGCCTACGACCCCGCCGAAAATGTACTCACCATCGCCACCACCGAGATTTTCAATGTGGTGGCGCTGGACCAGTTGCGAGCCATGCTAGGCCCACGGGCGGAGCTGAAAACGCAGCTAGCCGCGGAAGCACAACTCGGCGATTACATCGACCAGTTCTACGGGCATGAACTTTCGGTCGACGGCATCCTGACCGAAATCGAAACCGGCGAAATCGACTACGACAGCTTGCAGGCCGGCGGCGACGAATACACGCAGCCGATGGTGCGCCTGGTCAATGCCATCCTCGTCGATGCCGTCAAACGCGGCGCCTCGGACATCCATTTCGAGCCGGAGTATGCGTTCCTGCGCATCCGCTATCGCATTGACGGTGTGCTGGAAACGGTGCGCAGCCTGCACAAGACCTATATGCCCGGCATCACGGTGCGCCTGAAAGTCGTCAGCGAGATGAACATCGCCGAGACCCGCGCACCGCAGGACGGGCGGCTGTCGCTGACGCTGAATGGCCGGCCCGTGGATTTCCGTGTTTCCACACAGCCGACGATCTATGGCGAGAACATTGTGCTTCGCGTGCTTGACCGCGAAAAATCCATCGTCAACCTCGACCGCATGAATCTGTCGAAGGAAACGATGGGCAAACTGGACATCATGCTGGCGCGGCCCGAGGGCATCCTCGTGGTGACCGGCCCGACTGGCAGCGGCAAAACCACCACGCTTTATTCGTTGCTGGCGCAGGTCAATGACGAAACCGTCAACATCATGACGCTGGAAGACCCGGTCGAATATCCACTGACACTGATGCGCCAGACCTCGGTCAACGAAGTGGCGCGCATGGATTTCGCCAACGGTATCCGCTCGATCATGCGTCAGGATCCGGACATCATCCTGGTCGGTGAGGTCCGCGACAAGGAAACGGCTGAGATGGCGTTTCGCGCCGCGATGACCGGCCACCAGGTATTCACCACGCTACATACCAACTCGGCACTCGGCGCCTTCCCGCGTCTTCTCGATATCGGTATCCAGCCCGACATCATGGCCGGCAACATCATCGGCATCATCGCCCAGCGTCTTGTGCGAATGCTTTGTACGCACTGCAAGGAAGCCTACGCACCTTCGCAGGAAGAACGCATATTACTCGGGCCCGCCGCTGATTCAGTATCGTTCCTCTACCGTCCGGTTGGCTGCAAGAGTTGCGGCAACAAGGGTTATCGGGGGCGTACCCCAATCATGGAACTGCTGGTGATGGATGGAGATATCGATGAACTGGTCGCCCGTCGCGCCACCGCCAAGGAATTGCGCGCAGAAGCCGTTTCCAAGGGGTTCCGTTCGCTGGCAGAAGAAGGCATTACGCGCGTTCTGGAAGGCGCCACCAGCCTCGCGGAAGTCGCCCGCACCGTCGACCTGACCGGTCGCCTGCGGCAATAAGCGCAGGCCATTTCCGCGCACGCGACTGATGCCCTCATTCGAATACAAAGCGATCGACAAGACCGGCCAACCGGCTCGCGGCGGCCTTGATGCCGTCAACGAAGTCGATCTGGAACTGCGACTGCGCCGCATGGGCCTCGACCTGATCACCTGCAAACAGGTTGATCGGCGATCCAAATCCATCGGTGCCGGCGGCGCAATCACCCGTCAGGATCTGATCAACTTCTGTTTCGACATGGAGCAGATGGTGCGCTCCGGGATCCCCATCCTCGACGGCCTGCGCGACATGCGCGACTCCATTGATTCGCCGCGTTTCCGCGAAGTGCTGACCGTGATGACGGAAGACATGGAGGCCGGCAATGTGCTGTCTCAATGCATGTCAACACACCCGGAAGCGTTCGACCGCGTGTTTGTCAGCCTGATTCGCGCCGGCGAACAATCCGGCCAGCTACCCGAAGTATTCCAGAATCTGGCTGAAACCATACGCTGGCAGGATGAACTGCTTTCACAAACACGTCGCCTGTTGATGTATCCGGCATTCACCCTGGTCGTGGTACTCGGTGTCATGGCCGCACTGCTGATTTTCCTGGTGCCGCAAATCGCCCAATTGTTCAAATCCATGGGCATGGCGCTGCCGATGCAGACCAAAATCCTCCTTGCGGTATCTGGGTTTGCCAAGGACTTCTGGCTGCCGATCATCATGCTGCCTACCGTTGCCGTGATTACACTGGTGATCACGGTGAGGCGCTCGACCAAGGCGGCCTATCTGTGGGATCACGCGAAGCTGCATATCCCGGTGATCGGACCGATCATCCAGAAAATCATCATGTCCCGTTTTACCAATACCTTCGGCCTGATGTACCGCTCCGGCATCACGGTTCTTGACGCCATTCGCATCAGCGAAGACGTCGTCGGCAACCGCGTGGTCGCAGACGGCCTCAATCGCGCAGTACAGCAGGTGGCGTCCGGCGAAGGCCTTACCGACACATTCAACAATCTCGGGCTGTTTCCGCCCCTGGTCATCCGCATGCTGCGTGTGGGCGAAAGCACCGGGGCACTGGATACGGCACTGGCCAACGTAACCTACTTTTACAATCGCGACGTCAAGGATGCCGTGGACAAGGGCATGAAAATGCTCGGGCCGGCGCTGACGCTGATCCTGGGCGGCATGATCGCGTTTGTCATCTGGGCGGTGCTGGGTCCCGTCTATGATATTCTCGGTAAAATGAAATTCTAGGCGCGCGCCCCGCCTCACGACTGCGACATCCACCAAATATGGCCGCCAAACTTCTTGTTTACCTATCCGCAGCCGGCGCCGTTGTAACGCGCACCCGGGGCAGTCGCATTTCCGATCTCGAACGTTTCAGCAACGACGAGGCCGGCATAGAGTCCTTCCGCCAATACGCACTGGACCACATATCCGCACCGGCATTTCTGCTGGTCGATGCAATCGAGGAAGACTATCGATTCGAAACACTGCCTCACGCATCAGGCTCCGACCGCGACCAGATGGTCGAACGCAAGTTGCGTCAACATTACCGCACGTCACAGTTCAGTTCAGCCCATCTGGTAGGCCGTGACAGCGCCAAACGGCGTGACGACCGCTTCCTGTTCTGCGCACTGACCAACCCGGACCTGATCGCGCCCTGGCTCGGCGTGCTGACCGCAATCGAGCATCCCGTCGGCGGCGTGTTCCTGTTGCCCTTGGTCATGCCGCAACTGGCGGCTGCGCTGGAACCCAAGACCGTCAATCTGCTGTTCGCTGGCACCTTGGACACCGGTGTCCGGCTCGCTTTTTTCCGTGAGGGCGGTTTCCGCCTCAGCCGTCTCAGTCGTGCCGACACCGCGGTCAGCGGCTTGCCTCGCGCGATCCTTGACGAGATTACCAACACTCGCCTCTATCTGCATGCATTGCGGGCAGCCACGCTGGATGAAGCGGCCACCGTAATCCTGCTTGACCACGCCGATGTGCTTGAACCAGCAGTTCGCCTGATCCAGTCGGAAAGTCCGGCACTGACCTGCCGGCTTGTCGGCAGCGCCGAACTCTCGCAAAGGCTGAAACTGCCGCAGGAGCTGATCAAAAGCACTCCGGAAAGCATTTATCTGCAGTTGCTGGCGACCAAAGTACCGGACAGCAATCTGGCAGCTCCGGCGATTACCGCCAGCTACCGGCGGCTGCGCACCAAACAGCAGGTTTACATGGCCAGTGCCGCGCTTGCCGTGCTGGGGATCTGCTGGGCGGGTTACAACCTGTTGCAACAATTTGCGCTGGACGACGAACGTAGCGACATCGTACGGCAGACCGCGCGCGTCAATGCGGAATATGAAGCCGTAACGCGGCAGTTTCCTTCAGCGCCAACCTCTGCCGAAAACCTGAAACGCACCACCGAGCTCGCAGAAAAACTGCAGGTTGCGGGTAAAACACCAGTCCAGTTCTATAGCCTGTTGTCACGAGCACTGGCGCCGGATCCCGATCTTGTGCCTCTGGAAATCACCTGGCAACACTCACCCAACGAAATTACGGGCACTGATCGCGGGACAGAGGCGCCAACAGCCAATCGTTCCGGAGGGGCCGCAGCCCCGCCTGCCCCGCCACCGGGCGCCGCACCCGGCACCAATGTGCGCAAGCAAAGCGGACTGATCGCCGGCGAATTGCGGAATTTCCGTGGCGATTTCCGCGATGCCATCAACCGCATCAACCGTCTTGCCGACCGACTGCGCGCAGATCCCGCTGTTGAACAGGTGCGCGTCACGCAACTGCCACTCAACGTCAATCCCGGGCTTGCGCTGTCCGGCAGCACCGCAGAAACGCCGGCGCAAGGCAGTTCCACCGAATTCCGGCTGATTGTTGTGATGAAACCCGCATCATGAACAGCGAAGAACTCAAGGCCCTGCGCCTGCCCCTTATTGTGCTGCTGACAGTCATCGCGCTGGCGGCCGGCGCCATTTATTACACCGACCTACTGCTGAAGCAGGCGACAGCCGCATTGACACGTCAGAAAGGTGATTTCCAGACGGCCCAATCGCGCATGCGCCAGTCCGGCGATGAGAAAAACACCATCGTTCAGTACGTCGATAAATACCGTGCACTCGAAAAATCGGGGTTTGCCGGAGAAGAACAGCGTATCAACTGGCTCGATGCCCTGCGCAACGCCAACGCCAAGGCCGAACTGTTCGGCGTCAATTACCAGATCGGCGTACAACATCCTTATCCGTACGCAAATGAATTCGACCCGGGTGCCATCACGCTGCAGGAAACCATCATGGAACTCGACATGCGACTGTTACATGAAGGCGACTTACTGCGCTTCCTTGATGCCTTGCGCGCGCAACAGGTCGGCCTATTTCATGTCAAGGAATGTACGCTGCTGCGCACTGATCGCGCCGAAACACTGCGCAATCAACCTTACCTGAGCGCGAAATGCGATCTGGCTTGGATTACTGCACGGCCGGGCACGGCCGCACCGGGAGCCCGAAGATGAGATCCTCACTGGCCCTGCTCGTACTGCTCGCCCCGCTGACTGCTTATGGCGCCGACACGCTGGGCCGGCTGTTTTTTACGCCCGATCAACGCGCCCAACTCGATACGCTGCGCACCAAACGGGTGGTTGCCTCACAGACCAAGGAAGAACCCCCGCCTGAAGTCGTGACTTACAACGGCATCGTGCGGCGCAGCGACGGCAAAACAACGGTCTGGGTGAACAATCAGGCGTTTTCCGAGGCGGATCTGCGCGACAAACCGGCCATTGCAGGACGCGTCAGTCGCGATGGAAAAATCGTGTTGCAGACCACTCAATCCGGTAACGCCCGAACGCAGTTGAAAGTTGGACAAACCGCGGAGCTGTTGTCTGGTCAGGTGGCGGAGTCATACACCTCGGCCTCCGCTGCTGCTCGCGCTCCAAAACCCGAAACCGCCGCCAAGGCCGCATCCACAGCCGCGGGCAAGGGCGGTGAAACGCCGGCCGGAAGCGCGCAGCCTGAACGGGCCGGCGACGGCACGCCGCCGGCAGCGGCGCCAACCTCGCGGCCCTGAGTCTGGTCTGATGAAACGCGCCATCGTCCTGCCGAGGCATGCGCCGGCAAAACGGCAGCGCGGCGCAGCCTTTCTCGTGCTGGCCTTGATGGTTGGCATTGCCGCGACCGCGCTGATCATCAGTGCCGGCACGACCGCCAACGACAAAACCCGCGCTGCGGAAAAAACCGCCAAAGCATTGGCGACTGCGCACGAAGCGCTGATCGCATTTGCGGTCAGCGTACCCGATTCGGCACGTCCTGGCGATCTACCCTGTCCGGCAACGGACTACACAACAGGCACTGCCGCACCGCCATGCAGCACGTCTGCTTCACGGCTGGGTTATCTGCCCTGGAAAACACTGGGGCTGCCTGATCTGCGCGATGGCACAGGGGCGCCGCTGCTATACGCCGTATCGAACAACTTCAAAAATAATCCGCGAGTATCATCGCCAGCTTTGAATTCCGATCTGACTGGCGAATTCACGGTAAATGGCGAAAACGCCATTGCCATTGTTTTTGCGCCTGGGTCGCCCTTAGGCACCCAGAATCGCAACGCCGTCACCTTCAACCGGGCAAATTTTCTTGAACTCGGCAACGCTGACGGCAACAGCAGCTTCGAGAATTCCGCGGAGTCGAACACGATCAATGACCGCCTGATCTGGATCACGCCGCGGGCTTTTTTTCCGCCCATCGAGATGCGCGCCATGCGTGTTGCCAAAGCGCAGTTGGAGCATTATTTTTCGGTGACTGGCCGCTATCCGAGATCGAACCGCTACCTGAATGACACTGTCTGCTGGACTACGGGCGGACGTCTTCCGTACGAGCTGCCCGTTGCCTCGGGCGGCCCCAATCCTTGTTTGCCTGGAGGCAATGGCGCGACCGCTGGATACTGGACGCAGGGATGGCCAGCCTGGTTCTTCGCCAATTACTGGGATTACGTACTGCATTACGCAGTGGCGGATGCCTGCATCACAAATCCGGGAACGCCGTGCGATGGGGTCTCTGGGACTTATTTGCGTCTCAATGGTACTGATGGCATGAAAGTCCTGCTGATCCGCCAGGGCATTCCCAACGGACAGTCGCGGCCCTGCACTGCACCCAGCCAATGCCTTGATGACACCGAAAACCGCGACAGTGACCGGGATTACGTAACCCCCTCCGCAGGCAATGACAAACTCACTCTAATCGCCCCATGACCCTACGCGCCGGACAAACAGGTTTTTCATTCATCGAACTCGCCGTCGCGCTGTTCATCATGACGCTGCTGCTCGGCAGCATCCTGGTTCCTCTCGCCACCCAGGTGGAGCAGCGGCAGAACGCTGAATCGCTGCGTATACTGGAAGAGGCCCGCGACGCGTTAATGGGCCATGCCATCGCCAATGGCCGACTCCCATGCCCAGACACCAATGGTGACGGAGCGGAAAACGTCACCGGCGTATCATGCACGGCGATCATCAGCGGCATCGCTCACGGCACACTGCCTTGGCAGACTCTGGGGATCGGCGCCAGCGATGCCTGGGGCAATCGCATCCGTTATGCGGTCCGCTCCGAGTATGCGCAGAGCAGCCCATTGTTTTCCCTGACGTCACCCAACCCCGCTACCACCGCCTATCCGCAAGTGTGCGATACCTCCGCCTGCACCGCGACGCTGACCACACAGGCTGTCGCTGTCCTGGTGTCCCACGGGAAAAACGGCTGGGGCGCTACCAATGCAGCATCGGCGACGACTTATGCAGCACCGACCAGTCTTAATGAACTTGCGAACACCATCGTAGATGGCAATTTTGTCAGCCGGATTTCAACATCGGCAGACTCCCCCGCGGGCGAGTTTGACGACGTTGTGCTGTGGCTTCCGGTTTACACCTTGTTCAACCGCATGGTGACTGCAGGCAAGCTGCCTTAAAGGCTGTGGTTCAGGAGTTCCGGCTCAGTTCGAAGCACACACGGCCATCACGGTTGTCGGTCAACGCAAGTTGATAACCGGACTTGGCAGCAAAAGCCGCTGCCTGATACAGCCCCACTCCCAACCCGCTCTCGGACGGAACCGGAACGCGGAACAGTGATCGCGCAATAGCGGCCGGCACCGGCGCACCGTTATCGCAAATCTGCAATCGCGGGCCAGGATTCAGCGATACATGGACCTGCAGTTTCCCGTCGGGCATCAGCTTGTAAAGCGCATTTTCGAGCAAGGTATCCGCGGTGCTGTCAAACAGTTCGGCCGGCAGGCGTGTGCCTTCCGTGAGGTCGATCGCATCGAATATCACTGCACGGCCCGCATAACGCGCCTGCAAACCCTGCCACCACACTGCGGCGTCGATTTCGCTGGCTATGGAGGCTTCCGGCGATCTCAGTTTTTCCAGCGTCGTGCTCAGGCGCTGCGTGATATTCGGCAACTGCCGCTGCACCAACGCGCGAAATGCAGCTTCGTCGGCACCACGCATTTCCGCCGCCGCGCAGATCGAGCGCAGGGATTGCAGCAGATTCTTCACGTCGTGGGTCAGGCGGGCGCCCGTTTCGTAAATGGCCTGTGTATAGGCCGACTGTTGCCTCAATTGCTCACGCCGCTGGGCTTCATAAAAATGCCCCACCATCTGCATCAGCAGCCTCTGGTGCAACAGGATCGCCGGCGACAAGGTACGGGATGCATACACTTTCAAATGCATGACCGCAGTTTCGTGTTCCTCGGTTTGGCCGACCAACTTGCCGACCTCCCCAGACGACTGCGCCGTGACCCAGCCATAGCCGTTGACCCAGGGTAGATCAAGCATGTCGGTCAATGCCGCGCGCAGGAAATGTTCGGGGCGGGTCTCCGTCTCGGCAAGACTCGCCAGACGACGCATGCGTTGCTCAAATGGCAGACCCAGCCCGAGAAGATAACGCGACAACAGGGCGCCGATGCCGCTGAAACCGGCACGCGGGTTCCACAGCCACGAGAGTCCCAGCATCAATCCCGCCATCACCAGCAGGGCCTGCGTGACGCCCATCAGGTATTCGCCGTTGCCATGGATAATCTGCTGATGGAGAAAGGCAAAACTGCCCAGCGCCAGCACGATGGCCAGCAAAAACAGCATGACCGTATAAATGAGATCGACGACCATCGGTGCGTCGCGCAAGCGTTGCCCGCCGGGGATGACCAGAATGACCAGCGGCAGCGCCACCATGCCGTAGCGCACGAACTTTTCAACCCGGTTGGTCACGGCAATGTCGACGACCAGTTGCGGCAACACCCACATCAGCAGCATTCCAATCAGGTAAACGGCGGCGATCAACGCCCCCATGCGCTCGCCGCGAACCAATGTCGCGGGAACGCCGCCGCCGATCAATCCAAACAGCGCAGCAATCCACACTGCAATGAGCCACCAATTACCGGAAAATGCAAAAACAGTCCCCAGCCCCAGTACCGCCAGGGCGTGGACCAGATGTATGCGCTGTTCGCCGCGCCAGACCGGCTGCCAGATCAGGAACAGGCCGAAATGCGCCATCATCAGGCCGCGGGCCCACCAGTCACTCAAACTCCATGCCATGGCGCCATGCAGAGTGAGCAGCATCAACGCCAGCAGGGCGTTCTGATGCCGCGCCGACACTGAAGAAGCCACACGCAGCGCGGCCGGCTGTTCCTCGTCATTCCCCAAGTCTGTGAGCATCGTGTTTGGCTATACTCTCGCAACAGTTGAGTTCAACATCCGGCGAATATCTTGCACATCACCACCATCGGCAAATACACCGCGCTGGAAGCCCTGCGCACCAGGGTTCCGGCAACAGCACTACTGACGCTCGCGTTGCTGGTCTGTGCCAGCCTGTTTGTCCGCGAACTCGCCGTTGCTGAAGCGGCGCGCTTCCAGATCGCCTTCTACGCTGCAGCTGCCCGTCTGTGCGCCGTATTCCTGACCAGCGTCTACGTGCTGGCCAGCATCAGCAGGGAATTCAATGACAAAGGGCTGGAGGTTGTGCTCGCGCTGGACGTGCCCCGCTCCCATTATATCTGCGGCAAGCTCGCCGGCTTCATGCTTGCCGCCGTACTCATCGCCATGGTTATTTCGCTGCCATTATGGGTTCTGGCCCCGACTGCGGCAGCCTTGATGTGGACTGCATCGCTGGTCATTGAACTTGCGCTCGTTGCTGCGCTATCGCTGTTCTGTGTGGTGACGTTCAGCCAGTTGCTGCCGGCCGCCGGCTTTGTTGCCGCG
Source organism: Bordetella parapertussis (assembly GCA_945862135.1). Lineage (GTDB taxonomy): Bacteria > Pseudomonadota > Gammaproteobacteria > Burkholderiales > SG8-41. Next base: position 2,698 of record CAMAYE010000075.1, on the reverse strand, counting down.
TTTTACCTGCTGGCCCGCAGCATTGACGCGATGCGCCTGATGAGCGCGCACCCGCTTATCGGTGCTGAAGCTCCCTCGCAGCAGGTCATGACCGCATTCATAGAAACCCTGGGTTATGTGCTGCCGGCACTGGATCGCTGGACTGCAACCACTTGGCTGGTCGATGCGGTGCCGGCGCCGGCTGCGCTGGGCGGAATCGCGCTGCAGGGCGCGATCTACCTTGCATTGCTGACCAGCGCAGCGCTGTTCGATTTCCACCGTCGGGGACTTTAAGGTGGCAACACCATTCCGCAGTGGTGAAGAACGCTCGCTGCGTGCGGTTCCCCTTGGCGTACCTCTGCTGCTGGCTTTGGTATTGGCACTGCAGCTTTTCTGGCACAGCCTGCAAGCACCCCCGATCGCACGCGCCGATGCATTGCCGCCGGCACCGTCAGCAACCGCCATCCGCGCAGCCAGTTTCGGCGAATCCATTACCGCTGCGCAATTGATGCTGCTGCAATTACAGGCCTTCGATAACCAGCCCGGTATCAGCATTCCGTTTGCCGATCTGGATTACGGGCGAGTGCTGGGCTGGCTGAACACGGCACTGGCACTCGACCCACACAGTGGTTATCCGCTGATGATGGCTTCGCAGCTCTACGGCCAGGTCAAGGACGCAACCAAGCAACGGTTGATGTGCGAATTCGTGCATACCCGTTTTATCGAGGCTCCGGATCTACGCTGGCGATGGCTGGCGCATTGCGCAATCATGGCCAAACATCGCCTGCAGGATCAGGCGCTTGCCTTGCGCTATGCGACGGATATCACGCTGCATGCCGGCGCAGCATCCACGTGGGCGCGTCAGATGCGTATTTTCATCCTTGAAGACATGGGTGAAATCGGTAGCGCCAAGGTTTTACTTGGCGGATTACTGGCCAATGGCGAGGTTACCGACCCGAGTGAGCTGAATTTTCTGACGGAACGTCTTCAGGCCATGGAATCCCTTGAAAATCAGTCCAGTACGACGAAAAATCGACGTTGATAGTCGTGTACTCGTCGCCAGGCGCAAATCAAATCCTTTAATGTGAGTGCATACTTTTTCATAGTCAAAACATCCTACTAAAATTTCATTTAAAAACAATAGGTTATTGCATACACTTCATTAATGGCCCTATGTCTCCACTATCAGTAGAAAACAATACGCATTGACTCCAGACCGTATGGTGGTACGGACTTTGCAATGTTAAGCACACCAAAGCCCGCCATTTCGCGGTAAGGAGACAAGAATGAAACGGCAACAAGGTTTTACCCTAATTGAAATCGCCATCGTGCTGGTCATTATCGGCCTGCTGCTGGGTGGTGTGCTCAAAGGCCAGGAACTGATCACCAGCGCCCGGGTGCGCAACATGATTTCCACGCAGGACGGTGTCAAAGCCGCTTATTTCGGCTTCCTCGACCGCTTCCGTGCTCTGCCTGGCGACTACACCCAGGCAACCGTCAATATCACCGGTATCTCCGCCAACGGCAACGGCAATGGCAACGGTCGTATCGAAACCGGTGCCGTTCCTGTCGCCGGCAGCGTGGTTGAAGAACACATCCTGGTCTGGGAGCATCTGTCGAAAGCCGGCTTCATCAACGGCACCTATACCTACGCCGCTGTCGCTTCAGCCACCACTAGTCCGACCAACCCCTACGGTGTCTACATGCAGGTCATTTACGACGGCATCTACGGCTCGGGCAACTTCGGCGCCGATGGCGCAACTGCATCCCCGCTGCGCCACAACATCAAGACCGGCGCCCAAGTGCCTGTCGAAATCATTGTTGAAGTCGATCGCAAGATTGACGATGGCCTGCCGAACACCGGCGGATTCCAGTTCTCGCGTTACCAGGGTAACGGTGCTGCGGCCCCTACTGATGCCGCCGCTGCGTCGCCTTCCTGCACGCTCAATAATGGCGCTGCAGCTGCAAACAACCTGTGGAACGCTACCAACGGCAGCACCAACTGCGGCGGTGCAAGCCTGCTGTAACAGTTTGCACAGCAACAAAAAAAGCCCGCTTCATGCGGGCTTTTTTATTGCCTGTTTATCCTGGAATCCCTGCTTCAACAAACTCAGCCCTGTAGAAGGGAAATCTCTGCCGCCGCGACCCCGGCTTCGGACCCCAGCAACACCACGATATCGCCCTCCTCGATCAACATATCAGCCGAAGGTGCCGCTGTTCTGACATTGCGACGCCTTACTGCGGTCACCTCGACCCCGACCTTAGCCAAATCCAGATCCAGCAGGCGACGGCCGATGGCCTTGGCCCCGGCCGTCACCAGCACTGAGTGCAGACGGGGCTGCAAAGCCTGGTCTTCTCCCTCCGCTGCATCGGTCATGCCGCGGTAAAAACCCCGAAAAAGGTCGTAACGTCTTTCCCGGGTTTCCCGGATACGCCGCAGCACACGGGTCAGGGGCACACCCACCAGCATCAACGTGCTCGACGCCAGCATCAGACTGGCTTCCATCAGGTCAGCCACCACCTCCGCAGCGCCCGCATTGCGCAGTTTCTCGACATCACTGTCATCAATCGTTCTTACGATCACCGGCAGACCCGGCCGCGCTTCCTGCACATGGGCAAGAATGCGCAACGCCGAGGGCGTATCGGCGTAGGTGACGATCACCACTTTCGCGCGCGCCAGACCGGCCGCGAGCAGCACCTCGCGGCGGGCTGCATCGCC
>CAMAYE010000074.1 GCA_945862135.1 Bordetella parapertussis | reverse complement strand
ACGAGATGGTGTTCGATTTCAACACCGAAGCCGCGGGTGCCGAACCGCTTCGCCGCACGGATCGAAATCCGGCCATCGCCTGACCCCAGATCCACCAGAAAATCGCCTGGACCGACACCACCCAATTCAATAATCGCATCAACAACATTCATCGGCGTCGGCACGTAATGCACATCCGACGCCTGGACAGCGAAGGAAGCGAACCACGTGCAGATCAACAGCACGTGCGCTGCCTTGCACTTGATCTGCAGCAGACTCATCGGGGCGCGGCCCGAACTGCACGCCAGACATGCACGGTCTGCGCATTGCCGGTACCGCGCCGAACACGCCCTTCGATGACATCGCCATTGACGCGCCCCTCAAAATACAGCGCCGCCTCATTCTCGCGATCCCGATCATCCACCATCACGAAGCTCAACTGGTCGCCGCTCAGACGCGCTTCCCAGATCTGGGCATGGCGGGTGCTGAATTTGCCGTAACCGTCAACCTCCTGATACTGCTGGCGCAACTCCAGATCGATGTCATATTCACCCCCGGGCAACGCTGTGCGGATGCGCCACTGGCCGGCGACTTTCGCCGGCACGATCCACAGGAAAGTATTCTTGCGGATCTGCGTGGTGACATCCGGCTTCCAGTCACCCAGCCGGAAATCGTGTGACACCAGCCGCGTACCGGGCTTCAGATCAAGAAGCCGCGGCTGCAGACGCATCATCACGCCAGGCAGCAGATACATCGTGATCACGGTGGCACGGCTGAAATCGGTCTTGAACAAATCCTGCTGCACAAAGCTGACCCGCTCGGCGACGCCGACTTCAGCAGCGGATGCCGTACTCTCCGCGACCAGATCAGCGTCAAGATCAACGCCCATGCCGCGAGCACCATACCGCTGTGCGGCGGTAATCAGCACACGGCCGTCGCCGGAGCCGAGATCCATCACATAATCCTGCGGCGTCACCTTGGCGAGCCTAAGCATTTCTTCGATGACCACATAGGGCGTCGGCACAAACGGCACATCGAAATATTGCTGTTGCTGCTGTGCGCGTGCGCCCGGCAGCAATACAAGCCCCAATACGGAGACAGCTATAATATTATTTAAATTCAAATACTTACGATACCCCATCAATACACTCACTGGAATTCGCGAATCACCGGTGGCGGCGCGGTGACATGATCAGGGTCCTGGATCTCCACGCGAACCGCGCTCCACGGTGTCGCTTTACCGGCAACACGCATTTCACCTTCCAGGGCCTGATTGATACGCAGTCCGCTGAACGTGACTTTACCGAGCTCAGGCAGCGTCATCGTCAGATCAACCTGACGACCGGTGAGCCTGGCTTCATCAACAGTCACAGCGCGGCCATCGATCCTGGCGGTCGCAACCAGCTTCTGGTAATTCTGCTTCAGCGTCAGTTCAACCTGACGCTTTTCGCTGCCCATGGTGACCGGCCACACCCAACGCCCGGCCACAGCATCCGGCACCACCCAGAACAGCACCTTGCTCTTCTGCGACCGGCCCACCGGTTTACCCGGAGCATCCATTTCGAATTCGCGATCCGGCATCCAGTCACCGATACCGTAGTCATGCGACACGATGCGCGTTCCCGGCGCCAGCGCCAGCAGCTTGGACCGCGCCATCAGATTCACTTCGGGCAACAGATAAATCGTGATCACACTGGCCGGCGACAGATCGGTTTCGAAAAGGTCACGCGCATAAAATTTCGCACGATCAGCAACGCCGGCCTTGCGCGCATTGCTGTTCGCCAGAGCCACCAGCCGCTTGTCTAGATCGACGCCGAAACCGCGGGCGCCGATTTTCTTTGCGGCAGTGATGACCATGCGTCCATCGCCGGAACCCAGATCAATCACGTAATCACTCTTGGTGACTTTCGCGGTCTCCAGCATTGCATCGACCACCACCTGCGGGGTTTGCACATAAGGGGTGTCGCCGAAATCCTGTGCTGCTGCAGTCGCCATCCAGACCAGCGCTGTGACGCCGGCCGCAATCCGTTTGAATGCCATCAGTTAACCGCGTTCCTCTCTTCCGCCGCAGGCGGTGTCGCGGCGGTACGCGCCGCACGTTCAGCCGTCCACTCCACGCGCGCCGCCATGCGGTTGCCGGAGAGAGCGACCTGGCCGGTCATCGCATTACCAGTGACACGGCCGCTGAATTCATGTTTGACCACGGTGCCATTCACATCCGCCGAAAAATTAAACATCAGTTCGTCGCCGCTCAGCTTCGCCCAATCGATCCTCACCGTGCGGCCGTTAATCCGTGCCGTACCCGAAACCTGCTGGTATTTCTGCTCGAAGCTGACATCGTAGGTCTGGGGCTTTCCGCCAACAGCCAGTTGCACCCGCCACGCACCCGACATCCGGGCCGGCACGATCCACAGATAAATATCGCTGTCGCCGCCGGCGCCGGAGAATTTGTCATCAGCCTCCATGCGCCTGTGTTCATCCGCCTTCCAGTCACCCATGTCGAAATCATGGGACACCAGGCGCGTACCGGGCTTCAGTTCAAGCAGCTTCGGTCGCAGCGCGAGATTCACCCGCGGCAGCAGATACATGGTGATCACCGTCGCCTGCGACAGGTCAGTCTCGAACAAATCACGCTGAAAAAATGCCACCTTGTCGGCCACTCCGTTGCGGCGCGCATTGTCGTTGGCTTCGGTGATGCGCACCGGATTGAGATCCACACCAAAACCACGGGTACCGAATTTCTTCGCGGCGGTAACCACAATGCGCCCATCACCGGAGCCGAGATCAATCAGATAATCCTGTCCGGTGACGCGACCCATGGCCAGCATCCGGTCAACTACAGCCTGAGGCGTTGGCACATAAGGAACACTGGGCCGCACATCTTCGGCCCTGACGTTCGTCAATGCCGCGGCCAATGCCAGTGGCAACAGAGCTGCTTTCAACACCACCATCAGACGCTGCATGATTGTCTCCACGGCCGAACGGTCGGCCCCATGTAACGGGAACCTGACACGGGAAGCTGACACCACCACCGGCCTCGTTGTCGTCAACTGGATGCGACGGCGCGTGTGGTAGATTGGCGGCGAATTATAACCGACAGCCCTCTTCCTTCCCCATGCCATTCGCCCTGATTTTCATCTCCGGCGGCGCCATACTCGCGCTGGAATTGCTCGCATCGCGCATCATGACCCCGTACTTTGGCGTCAGCCTTTTCATCTGGACCGGCATCCTGTCGATCACCCTGGTGTCACTGGCGTTCGGTTACTGGTGGGGCGGCCGCCTTGCCGGCAGCGCCAGGACCGCAACGCCGCAACGCCTGGCCCTGCTGTTTTCGATCATGCCGGCACTGGCCGGCATCGCCATCGTCACCGCCTGCCTGGTGTACCCCTTCGTCTTTCACCCACTGGCACGCTGGAGTCTGGTCGGCGGCGCATTCGCAGCCTGCCTGATTCTGTTGCTGCTGCCGCTGATTGCCACATCGGCGATGAATCCGCTGCTGGTCGCCTTGCTGCTGCAGCGCAAGCAAAGCGGCAGTCAAGGCGATGCAGGCGCGGGGCTGGTGTTTTTTGTCAGCACCCTGGGTTCTGTTGCCGGTGTACTGGTCACCGCCTTCGGGCTGATACCGTACATCAGCAACTACACCGCAACACTGATGGTCGCGCTGCTGCTGGGCGTGCTGTCGCTGATTGCCGCATCCTCAGGATTGCCGATGGCCCGCAAAGGACTGGTGAACTTCTGCGCCATCGTCGCGATCGTCAGCGCATCGCTGCTGGCCTGGCAGGGTGATCGATACACCGGCCGACAGGGGCCTCTGGCCTTCAGCGGTGCGAAGTGGCAGGTCGAAGCCGTGCACAGCTCGCTGTTCGGTACGGTCAAGGTGCTGCGCAGCGACCAGGACGGTGACGGCAAATTCCTGCGCCTGTATTTCCATGACGGCCTGATCCAGAACACTGTGGATTCGAATCAGCGCTCGGTGTCGTTTTACACCTATGCGCTGGAGGCACTGACCCGGGCATATCGACCTGAACCGCAGCAGGTCCTGATGCTCGGCCTCGGCGCCGGCATCGTCCCCACGCGTTTTGCCGTCAGCGGCAGCAAGGTTGAAGTCGTTGAAATCGACCCTTCTTCCGTGACGGTAGCCCAGCGTTATTTCGGTTTTGATGCCAGCCGCGTCACTACGCATCAAGCCGATGCCCGCACCTACGTCGGTCAGTGCACACCGCGCCACGACGTCGTGCTGGTCGACCTTTTCCACGGCGACGGTACACCGGATTACCTGATCACCCGTGAGTTTTTCAGCGATCTGAAACGCTGTCTGCGCCCGGGCGGCATCGCCGTATTCAACACCTTTGCCGACGTTGAAGACCCGCGCGCCTACGCCCACCTGCTCGCCACGCTGACCAGCGAATTGCCGCACGCGGCGCTGTACCGGCCGGACTGGCCGGGCGCGCGCTGCATCAACAGTTTCCTTGTGGCTTCAGCCTCGCCGCTGGCGGCACCGCAGCGCGTCACGATGAGCGATGTGCCGGAGCGTCATGCAGCAACCCTGTGGGACATGCTGGCCAAACCGCGCGCTGTCGGCGCAGAGCTGACCGCAGGCGGCAAGATCATCTACGACGCATGGAATGCCGCTGCGCTGGACATTGCCGCCAGTCAGGCCGGTTTCCGCCAGGGTGTGCTGGAAAGCGCACCACCGGCGTTATTGATGAACTAGCCCTTCACGCGCGTTGCGCGCCAGCGCAGGACCTTGCCATCACCGTAATTGGCCGTGCCTTCCATACTGTCACCGTTGACTTTGCCGAAGAAGCGCCCGCGATTCGAACCCTGAGGCATCACAAAACGGATTTCGGCGCCATTCAACTGGGCCTCCGTCAGCCCGATCTTCTGCGCCGAAGATTCGGCCGTACCTTCGAATCGCTGGAAAGCCTGCTTCAATGCAAGACCGTACTCACCCTGCCCGTCGATCTGCATGCGCCAGCTGCCGTCGATGTTCGCCGGTACCACCCAAAGATAGAGAACGGCCCGCGGCACACCGGAGATGAATTCTTTCTCGGGCACGTCAAAAGCGATTTCTGAATCAGGCGTCCAGTTTTCGAAATAGTAATCGTGCGAAACAATGCGCGTACCCGGACGCGGCTCGGTCAGCAGTTTCTTGCGCAGCTTCTGCATCATCTCGGGCAGCAGATACAGAGTGATGACCGTAGCCTTGCTGATATCCGTCTTGAAAATGTCCTTAGCCTCAAACCGCACGCGATCCGAAATCCCCAGACTCTTTGCCCTTTCGTTGCTCAGGCGGACCAGCTCTTCGTCAATATCAACACCATAACCGCCGGCCTTTAGCTTGTGCCCCGCGGTCAGCACGATGATGCCGTCGCCGGAACCAAGGTCAATCACAAAATCCTTGGCGCCGACATTAGCCAGGCCCAGCATCTGGTCAACCACGACGTTCGGCGTCGGCACATAAGGTCCGCCGCTGCGCTCGTATTCCGGCGGCACAAATGGCTGCTTCGCCGGCGGCTTTTGCGCCACGGCTGAGAATGAAATCAACAAGCCCAACAATACCGATGCCCACCGAATGCCGCTGCTCATGTCCGCCCTCTCCTGTAAATGCATCGCGAAAAACGCGCGTCAATATAACGCATTCAGCGCTTTTTGCCGCCCCGGGTTTCGTTACAGGTATCTGCCAGTTCGTAAACGGATACCTCTCCTGTGAAGGTCAGGCGGATCGCCTGACGGATCATGCCCAACTCGTCCGGCGCGAATCGCTGGCGCATCTCAGGCTTTTCGGTCTCCGCCAGCACACGACTGAGCGGCGCCCCCTGGTCGCGCAAGGCAATGGCTGCCTGCGCGCTGCCCACCAGCTGCTCACAAGTCAATTCCGCGTGCGCCGGGACAACGACAACAGTCGCCATCACCAGCAGCAACACGCGGATCAACATGGCATCGCCCTCAAAACGCCGCCGGATCCAGCGCCAGCGTACTGGCCGCACCGGTCGTCACCGTCTGCGACAGTGCCGAAGCCTGCGGCAGCAGATGCTCCAGATAGAACCGCGCAGTGGCCAGCTTTGCTTCGAGGAATTCGCGGTCAGCGTCCGCAGCCGCAAGGCGTTCGCGCGACACCAGCGCCGCACGCGCCATCAGCCAACCGCCGGCGACCGTACCGAACAGTTTAAGGTAGGGCACTGCAACCGCCGCCGCAGCCTCGGGATGCTGACGGTAATGATCCACCAGCCACTGCGTGGCCGACTCCAGTGCATTGACACCCTGCACATAAACCACACGCATGGCCGCAAAAGAATCACCTGCCGCAGCAAGGCCCGCATCCAGTGTGCGCATCTCCGCGATCAGCGCCAGCGCCGTTGCGCCCTTCTCTGCGCCGACCTTGCGCCCGATCAGATCATTGGCCTGGATTCCGGTGGTGCCTTCATAAATGGTCGAGATCCGCGCATCGCGCAGATACTGCGCAGCACCGGTCTCCTCGATGAAACCCATGCCGCCATGAACCTGCACGCCGGTCGATGCAATCTCCACCGCGACTTCCGTGCACCATCCCTTGACCACCGGTGTCAGCAGGTCCAGCCGCGCCTGGTGCTGCGCCCGCTGCTGTATATCCGGATGGTGTTTGGAACGGTCAAGCTCACCGGCTGCGTAATAACCCAGTGCACGCATGGCTTCGGTCTGCGCCTTCATGGTCATCAGCATGCGCCGCACATCCGGATGATGAATGATGGTGACGCGGTCGCCGCTGCGCTGACCGATGGCCCTTCCCTGCACCCGCGTCCTCGCATATTCCAGTGCATGCTGATAGGCGCGCTCGGCAATGGCGATGCCTTCCATGCCGACGCCGAGGCGGGCATGGTTCATCATCGTGAACATGTATTCAAGGCCGCGATGCGGCTCGCCCACCAGATATCCCACAGCACCCGGACCATCACCATAGGCCAGCACACAGGTCGGACTACCGTGGATGCCCATCTTGTGTTCAATCGACACGCAGCGAATGTCATTGCGCGCACCGGTGCTGCCGTCGCCATTGACCATGAACTTGGGCACCACGAACAGCGAAATGCCCTTCACACCCTCGGGTGCATCGGGCAGGCGCGAGAGCACCAGATGCACGATGTTCGCCGCCATGTCGTGCTCGCCCCAAGTGATGAAGATCTTGGTGCCGCGGATGCGGTAATGATCGCCTTCCGGTATCGCCTGCGCGCGCACGGCTGACAGGTCGGAGCCCGCCTGCGGTTCGGTCAGGTTCATCGTGCCGGTCCACTCGCCCGAAACCAGCCTGGACATATAAGTATCGAGCAGCGCCTGGGAACCGTGATGCAGCAGCGCCTCCTGCACGCCTGTGGTCAGCATCGGACACAGGCAGAACGCCATGTTGGCGCTGTTCCACATTTCCTGCAGCGGCATTGCGATGATATGCGGCAGGCCCTGTCCGCCGTATTGCGTAGCGCCCCCCAGTCCGTTCCAGCCCGCCTCGGCGAACTGCTGATAAGCCTCCTTGAACCCGTCAGGTGCGGTGACCACGCCGTCGCGCCACTGCGCGCCCTGCTTGTCGCCAACGCGGTTCAGCGGATCCAGCACACCCTGCGCAAATTTGCCGGCTTCGGTCAGCACGGCTTCAACCAGATCGGCGCTCACTTCTTCGCAGCCCGGCAACGCGGCGACCGAATCCAGTCCGGCGAATTCGGCAATCGCAAACTGCATGTCCTTCAGCGGTGCGACATAAGTCGACATGTGAATCTCCCACAAAAACAAAGGGCGCCAAACAGGCGCCCTTTGATGTTACCGCATGTGACCGACGCTCAGAGTTGCTGCGTCAGCTCCGGCACAGCCTTGAACAGATCCTCGACCAGCCAGTAATCGGCCACCGCAAAGATCGGCGCTTCCGGATCCTTGTTGATGGCGATGATCACCTTGCTGTCCTTCATGCCAGCCAGATGCTGGATCGCGCCGGAAATACCGACAGCGATATACAGTTCCGGCGCAACAATCTTGCCGGTCTGACCGACTTGATAGTCGTTCGGCACGTAACCGGAATCCACGGCCGCGCGCGAAGCACCAACTGCAGCACCCAGCTTGTCGGCCAGCGCTTCGAGAATCTTGAAATTCTCGCCGCTGCCCATGCCGCGACCGCCGGAGACGATGATGCGCGCCGCCGTCAGTTCCGGGCGATCGGATTTAGACAGTTCCTGACCGTTGAATTTCGCCAGACCCGTATCCGGACCCGCAGCAAGGTTTTCGACCACAGCGCTGCCGCCCGCATTTTCAACTTCCCCCGCTGCATCAAAACCGGTGGCGCGGACGGTGATGACCTTGATCTTGTCGGTGGACTGCACCGTGGCCATCGCATTCCCGGCATAAATCGGCCGCACAAAGGTATCGGCCGAAACCACGGCGCTGATATCCGAAATCTGCTGGACATCGAGCAGCGCGGACAGGCGCGGCATGAAATTCTTGCCGTAGCCGGTGGCCGGGGCAAGGATGTGGCTGTATTGCCCGGCAACCGTCTGGATCAGCGCGGTGAGGTTTTCAGCGGCACCGCCGGCGTACAGCGGTGAGTCGGCGAGAAGCACCTTGCTGACGCCGGCGATCTTCGCTGCGGCCTGCGCGGCATCGGCGCATTGATGACCGGCCACCAGCACGACAATGTCGCCGCCGATTTTGGCAGCCGCGGTAACGGTATTGGTGGTGCCGGGCTTGAGCAGTTTGCCGTCGTGTTCGGCAATAACGAGTACGGACATCAGATCACCCTCGCTTCATTCTTGAGTTTGGCAACGAGCTCCTGCACATCCGCCACCTTGACGCCGGCGCTGCGTTTGGCCGGCTCTTCGACCTTGACGGTTTTCAGCCGCGGCGTGACATCAACACCCAGCGCTTCGGGCTTGAGCACTTCCAGCGGTTTCTTTTTCGCCTTCATGATGTTCGGCAGCGTGACGTAACGCGGCTCGTTCAATCGGAGATCCGTGGTCACAACCGCCGGCAGCTTGATCGTCAGCTTCTCGAGGCCGCCGTCGATTTCGCGGGTCACGTCAGCCGAGTCACCGTTGACGGCAATCGCCGAGGTGAAAGCCGATTGCGGCCAGCCCAGCAGCGCCGCGGTCATCTGGCCGGCCTGGTTGGAATCGTCATCAATCGCCTGCTTGCCCATGATCACCAGCTTGGGCTGCTCCTTGTCGACAATCGCCTTGACCAGCTTGGCTACGGCAAGCGGCTGCACTTCGCCGGCGACCTCGACGAGGATGCCGCGGTCAGCGCCCATCGCCATCGCCGTGCGCAGCGTTTCCTGCGACTGCTGCGTGCCGACTGAAACCGCAACGATTTCGGTCACGATGCCGGCTTCCTTCATGCGCACCGCCTGTTCGACCGCGATCTCGCAAAAGGGATTCATCGCCATCTTGACGTTGGCGGTCTCCACGCCGGTGCCATCCGACTTGACGCGCACTTTCACGTACGGGTCGATGACACGTTTGACTGTCACTAGAACCTTCATGAATGCTCCGGAAAGGAATTCAGGGAATCAGCACGGGAATACACCTGTGCAGGACGCTGATTTTAGCGCATCGGTCCACCCGGCGAAACGGCGCACGGCCACATAATGGGCGAATACGCACCATCTGCCACCTGCAGCGTCTGATATAGCAGGACAAAGACGCCCCACCGGCGCCCAGATCATGAACTACTGGATCAGGACCAGCGGTATAGCTCGTCCAACGCACTGCCCGGTTTGATGCCCATCACCAGTTGCAGCAGCTTGGCCGTGCGTGCTTCACCTAGCAGCGGCGCGCAGTTCGACGAGAATTTCGTCGACAGATCGTCATCGGTCATCGGATTTTCGCCCTCGCCTTTCGGGTCGAGCACGCGCTCTTCCAGAACACGCCCGTCGCGCAACTCGATGCGCGCCACACCGGAGCGGCGTCCCGGATAAATGCGCTCGCATTCTTCATCGACATACACATCGGTGACATCAATCAGGCGGCGGATGTCCGCGCGATCCAGATTCGCACGGTCGAAACTCGGCACCGTCACATTGCCGAAGGCCATCGCAAGCGCCGTCGTCACGGGCGCACTCATCTGCGCATCGAGCAGGTTTTCAGCGGTTTTCTGGTCATGGCCCGCAGCACCGGCTTCATACATGCCGATGCGCACGCTGGCGACATCCTCGATCTTGAACGGCGTGCGCCGGCCGATGGTCCGCACCGCATCCAGCGAAGCATGGAAATGGCGGCAGGCCGGATAAGGTTTGAAATAGGCATTGCAGATTTCGAAGCGTTCACCCAGCGCTTCGGTCAGCAAGGCCCATTCGGCGTTGCCGCCGGCCGCGGCCTGAATGAATCCGTAACGCCCCTCGATCACTTCACCAGGACCGGTCAGACCACGTTTGGCCAGCTCCGCACAGACGATGCCGTCACGCGCGGCCTTGCCGGGATGGATGCGCTTCACTTCAGCGCCATCCTGCAGATAGGCGCGCAGCCCGCCGGAGAAACTGCCGGCCAGTCCGAGCGCGTTAAGCGTTGTTGCAGCATCCAGTCGCATCAAGCGCGCAGCAGCAGCCGTCGCGCCGAATACACCGGCGGTCGGTGTGTTGTGAAAGCCGCGACGCGAGGTGTGTGGATGTACCGCGGCAGCAATACGCAGCGTCACGTCATAACCGGCGACACCGGCCGCAATCAAATCCTCAGCGGATGAACCGAGTTTTTCCGCCATCGCCAGCAGTGCCGAAAACACCGAACCGCCGGGATGCACCGAACCGCGCGTCATGCCGTCATCAAAATCCAGACCATGCGTCGCCGCGCCGTTGACGAATGCGGCGTTCTGCGCGGCCAGCCGGAACGGCGTACCGATCACACTGGCTTCGGCCGACTTGTCCCAGGACTGCAGGTAATCGAGCACCATGCGCGCGGCGTCAGTACCCGAACCCGCGACAGCACAGGTCAGATAGTCGAGCAACGCGCGGCGGAAGGCATGCACGGCCGCATCCGGCATCTTGCGCGCATCCAGTTCAGCAACATAACGCGCGAGCTTGCGGCTGGCGTCGCGTGCCGCTTCCGGAACCCCGGTGTCTTTGGCAGGATGATTCATAAGTATTTATTTAATATAATAAATTTAATTGGACTTGCCGATCTTGGCATCGCGAATCACCTTCGCCCATTTCGCATGTTCACTGCGGATGTAGGCTGCAAAGTGATCCGGGGTATTGCCCGCAGGCTCTGCGCCGTCAGCAACCATGTAATCGATGATCTCCCGCGTGCCGAGAATCTTGAGCATTTCCTGATTCAGGCGCAGCACGATGGCGCGCGGCGTACCTGCAGGGGCGAGAATGCCGTTCCAGCTATTCGCCTCGTAACCCGGGTAACCCGCTTCAGCCACGGTGGGTACATCGGACAAGGCCTTGGAACGGCGATCACCGGCCACTGCCAGCGCGCGCAGTTTGCCGCTCTTGACCAGCGGTGTGGTGTTGATCGAACCACCGAACATCACCTGCACTTCGCCACTGAGAATACCGGCCAGTGTAGGACCGGTCCCTTTGTACGGAATATGCGTCATGTCGATTTTCGCCATCTGCTTGAGCAGCTCCATCGGCAGAAAGGTCGCCGAAGAACTGGCGCCGTAATTCAGCGGCTTGGCTTTCGCCAGCGCCACCAGTTCCCGCAAATTCTTTACCGGCAATGAAGGATGAACCACCAGCACCGTCGATGATGCCGTGGTCTGCACGACAGGGGCGAAATCGCGCAACGGGTCATAGGGCACCTTGCGCAGATTCGGGTTGATCGCCAGCGTGCCGAGATTGCCGACCAGCAGCGTGTAGCCATCGGGCGGCGATTTGGCGCCGAGTTCGGTGCCGATGATGCCTTCCGCACCCGGACGGTTATCAACAATGAACGTACGTCCCAGCGCGTCACCCAGCCGCAGCGCCAGTGCACGGGCCACCGTATCAGTGCCGCCGCCAGGCGAGAACGGAGAAATGAAACGCACCGATTTGGATGGATAGTCGCTCGACGCCGCGCCGGCCGTCATGATCCAGCAAGCGCCGAGTGCTGCCACCATGAAACGAATCTTGTACATCTTTTCTCCTCGCCGCTGATCGTTCACGGCTGTTGATTCACCGCTATCGCACAGTTATTGCGCAGTTATTGTTGCTTTGTCAGGCTCAGCAGCGCATCCACCGCCACCACGCCATCGGTCTTGACCAGCAGCGGATTGATTTCCGCTTCTTCGACGTTCGCCGCACAGGCCAGATTCGACATCGCCTGCACCACACGCGCCAGTGCTTCCAGATCGCCCTTCGGCTTGTTGCGATAACCGCGCAGCACGGCAAATGCCGCTACTTCATCAATCATCTCGCGGGCAGTGTCCAGGCTGACAGGCGCGAGGCGCACGGAGTGCCCGCCACCGAGTTCAGCAAGGATGCCGCCGACGCCCACCATCACCACAGGCCCCGCGTCACGATCACGACGAAAACCGACGATCACTTCCGCGATCCCCTGCTCCATGCGCTGCACCAGCACGCCATCAAGCTTCGCCTGCGGCAACGCACCGCGGATGCGCGTCAGCATGTCATCCACCGCGGTCTTCAACTCTGCGGCGTTCTGAATGCCGAGCACCACACCACCGGCTTCTGTCTTGTGTGGAATGTCGGTTGAAAGAATTTTCGCCACCGCAGGGAAGCCGGTGCTGACCGCTTCGCTGCCGTTCTTAACGGCCTGTGATGCTGCAAACGGAATGCCCAGCGCGCCCAGCACCTGCGCTGCCGTACGCTCATTGAGCGTCGCTGCTGTGACCGTCTTCAGCGCCGCATTCAGACTGGCGGCCTGCGCGGCGTCCACCACGGGATGTTGCAGCGGTGCACGCCATTCGCAATAGGCCCTCACCGCATCGGCACAGGCTTCCGGCGTACGGAATGCCGCCGCGCCGCCACGCTGCAGGATGCCCAGCGCCTCGTTCGCCGCCGGCCCGAGAAAACTCGCCAGCGGTTTGTTCACACGTCCGGCATTGAGAATGCGTTCGCGCACCGAGTCCGGTCGCTGCGTTGCGGTGGAGCCCTGCACCGCGATGATCACATCGCAGTGGTCAGAGCGTTCCAGCGCATGGATGATGGTCGGATATACATCACCTTCTGCGCGGCCCATCGGCAGGTCCGTCAGTGGCGCGTCATTGATGTGAATGCCCTTGCCAGCCAGCTCATCGATAATCTGTGGCGGCGGCGGCACCACCTCGATGCCGGCCAGCCCCAGTTGATCCACCACCATTGCCGCCGCACCGCCGGTGCCGGTAAACACGGCCACCCGCTTGCCCTTCGGCGGCTTGAAACCCATCACCAGTTGCGGCGCCTCGAACAGGGCCTCATAGGTTTTCACGCGGATGATGCCGTGGTCACGGAAAAAAGCTTCCGCCACATCATCCGCCCCGGCAATCGCGCCGGTATGCGTGGTGGCAATCTCACGACCCACGGCAGAACGACCCAGTTTGAACGCAATCACCGGTTTGCCGAGTTCATAGGCGCGTCTCGCGGCGGCACCCAGACGCGGCGCGTCGCGGAAGGCTTCAAGGAACAGCAGGATGCACTTCGTATCCGGATCATCGACCATGCAGTCAACGATTTCACCGACGCCGACGTCACATTCGTTGCCCACGGAAACCATTTTCGAAAAGCCGAGCCCGCGCTCCTGCGCACGCGACACCGTGCCGCCCATCATCGATCCGCTTTGCGACACCAGGCTCAGATTGCCCGGCACCAGCACCTGGCTTTCGAGCACGGCATTGGCCGAAAGCACAGTCTTCCCGGTGACATTGGCAATGCCCAGACAGTTGGGTCCGATCAGCCGCACACCGGCCGCACGCGCGGCTTCCACCATGCGCTGCTGGATCAGACGCCCTTCCTCGCCGGTTTCGGCAAAGCCCGCGGAAAAAATGGTGGCGGCCTTGACGCCAGCCGCCGCGCAATCATCAATCACGCCGGGCACGGCCTTCGCCGGCACCATGATGAAGGCATGATCGATCTGCTGCGGCACCGAACGGATGTCGGGGTAGGCCTTGTCGCCGTTGATCTCGCTGCGGGCTGGATTGATCGGAATGATGGTTCCTGTGAAACCATGCTTGCGCAGCACACGCTGCGGACGCGACGCCAGTTTCGCCGCATCCGCAGATGCGCCGACCAATGCCACGGTGCGCGGTGAAAACAGCGCCTTACCCAGTTCCAGACGTTTTTTCTCGTCACTCATTGCTCGTTGCTCATGTTGTGCTCTGCCCTTGTTCAACTGCTGCTTAATCAATTCTGATATTGGCGGCCTTGATGACCTTGCTCCACTTCGCCTGCTCGCTCTTGATGAAGGCGGTGAACTCCTCGGGCGTATTGCCGATCGCCAGCGGTCCATCGTTGACCAGGCGCTCCAGCACCTTCGGATCTTTCAAAATCTTCACCAGCTCGAC
>CAMAYE010000073.1 GCA_945862135.1 Bordetella parapertussis | reverse complement strand
CGAATACATTTTGAACCAGTTGAATCTGGGCGTCTCTCTGGGCTTGTCGGACATCGGTTCTGAATTTCCGTCATTCATTGGTCAGGCATTTGGCCTCGGTGTGTCGAACAAGCTTTACTACGACATGCAGGTCGATCAGTTCGGCCCTGGTGTCTGCACCACCGGTTTCTCGGCGCTGGCCCCGAACACGACGGAAGCCTGCAAGCCGTCGGTCCCGGCTTACAAGTACATGCTGGTAACCAATGCGGCCACGGCGGCTTCCAAAGACGCATCGGTATTCAACAAGGCATGGCCGGCTGCTGGCGCCATTCCGTCTGGCGCTGCACTGGGTGTTGAGCGTCGGGTTGGTACCTCGGGTTCGCAATCGGCTTCAGCGGTCTATTTCCTTGGTGCTCCTTGCCTGACCGGCTTGCCTGGCGGCGCGCTGTCGCCTGCTGGTACCAACACTGCGGGTTCCACGGTGCTGGGTTCGGTGACTGTTCGCTCGAACAATGGTTCGGGTGACGTTTCCACCAACCTGAACACCGCAACAGCGTACCGTATCGGTGTGTTGTCGCTCGAAAATGCGCCCGGTACTTCGTGGAACTGGGTGAAGATTGATGGCGTATCGCCGACCGCCGACGCAGGTGCACACCCCGACAACGTTGGCAAGAACCGCGCGACGAGCCTCGCTGGTGAATACAAGTTCTGGTTCGAATTGCCCGGCTTCGTTGCGTCTTCCGACACCGGTGAAGGTGCTGCTCTGATCTCCGGAATCATTGGCGCTTGGTCTGACACAACGCTGACCAACTTGCGGGGCATTTTCCCGACGGTGTTGACCGGTGCTACTGGCCCGACCGTCAATGAGTGGACGAAAGGCGGCGTTGCCTGCACGGCGCCGCAGCGCTAATTACCGGAACTGATCGCGGGTAGTCCATCGCGATCATCCGGATGCAAAGAAAGTGTCACAGGATAACCCCGGAAACGGGGTTATCCTTTTTTGCAGAAAACGTTTGCAATATGATGCGCGCCTTTTTTAGGGCCCGCAAAGATGGAATATGGGCCGAATACTTTTGTTGACGCTGTTCTTACTGCTTCCGTTCGGTGCCCAGGCGGCCGACGATGGGGCATCGACGTTCGATATTCTCGAATTTGTGGTCGAAGGCAATACCGTACTGCCGGCACTTGATATCGAACGCGCGGTGTATCCGCACCTCGGCGAGAAAAAAACCATTGCCAGTGTTGAAGCGGCTAGGGAAGCCCTTGAAAAGCGGTATCACGCCACCGGCTATCTCACGGTGTTTGTGAATGTTCCGGAGCAGAGAGTAGAGGCCGGAGTTGTACGCCTGCAGGTGGTGCAGGCCACAGTGTCGCGGTTGCGGGTGACAGGATCACGCTACTACTCCGGCAACGAAATCAAGGCGCGCGTGCCAGAACTGGCTGAGGGCAATGTGCCCTACTTTCCTGAAGTGCAGGAGCAACTTGCGAGCCTCGGGCGGACTGCCGACCGGAAGATCACGCCGGTGCTGAGACCTGCAGCGGAACCGGGAAAACTGGAAGTAGACTTGAAGGTCGCGGACCAGCGGCCATTCCATGGCGGTATCGAACTCAACAACCGCTACAGCGCCAACACAACTCACCTTCGCCTATCCGGCAATGTGCGCTGGGACAACCTCTGGCAAAAAGACCATAGCCTTGGCGTCTCTTACCAGAGTGCACCGGAAAGTCCGAAGGACAGCCGAGCCATTTCATTTACCTATTCCGTGCCGATGGCCAATGGCGACTATGCCGCGGCCTATTGGGCGCGCAACGAGAGCGACGTAGCCTCGCTGGGCACGCTTGGGGTGGTGGGCAACGGCGACATCGTCGGATTGCGCTGGATCCGCCCGTTGCGCGGATACGAAGGATTCAGCCACAGCCTGACGGCTGGAGTGGATGCCAAGAAATTCGGTCAGACGGTGAATCTGCAGGGTGCAGACAGTTTTAATACCCCGATCAGTTACCTGCCGTTTACGCTGGCATGGACCGGTGACTGGTTTGGCAAGGACGCCAACACCAACATCAACGTCGCCGCCAATTTTCATTTGCGCGATTTTGTTGGGGACGACCGCGAGTTCGCAAACAAGCGATTCCTCGCCACATCGAATTATTTCTATCTTCGCGGCGACCTGCGCCAGTCCTGGGTCTGGGAGTCCGGACATACGCTTAACCTGCGTGCGGGATTTCAGTTGACCTCAGATCCGCTGATTTCGAACGAGGGTTATGTGCTGGGTGGTGCGGACACGGTGCGCGGGTATCTGGAATCTGAAGTCATTGGCGATCGCGGCTACGTCGCAGGTCTTGAATGGAATTTTCCGCAAATCGGTGGCGACTGGAAGGATTTCCTGCGGGTTGATGACCTGCACGCGCTGGCCTTTGTTGAGACCGGAGAGACACGGGTCATCGAGCCGCTACCAGCACAAACGTCCCAGTTTCGGCTGTCGGGCGCGGGTATCGGCTTGCGCATGAAGGCTGGGGGCGGTTTCGTGGCCGGGGTGGATATGGTTAAGGCGTTGCAAGACGCCGGTACAACACGCGCCGGCGACACCCGCGTGCATGCGTCACTGCGCTACGCATTCTGACAAGGATATCGCAATGAACCGACACTGCTATCGACTGATTCGTAATCGCCGCACTGCGTTGTGGATCCCGGTGCCGGAGATCGCGCGGAGTCGGGGAAAGGGCAAGGCCAGAGCTGCGTTGTCGCTGTTGTCGATGGCGTTCAGTTCCCTCGCAGCCGCAGCCGGCGCACTGCCGGTGCCGTGCGGGCCTGGCGCGTGCGGCAGCAATCCGTCCGTTCCGGGTTTCGTATCGCAGGGCGCTGCAGCGTACGCCACTTCCGGCAATCGTGGCGTGGTCAGTCAGGTCGGCAACAAGGCGATTCTCAACTGGCAAAACTTCAATATTGGTCGTGGAAATACGGTGACCTTTCAACAGGTTCAGGATCTCGTTGCGAAAAATCCCGTGGCTGGGGCCAATTTCAGCACTTTGAACCGCATCTGGCAGGCAGATCCCAGCGTGATTGCTGGTGCGATCAATGTCGCCGGCGGGCAAAAGGGGAATCTGACCTTCATCAACCAGAACGGGATCGTGTTCACCGGGACGGCACAGGTGGATGTCAACACGCTGACTGCAAGCAGCTTGAACATGCCTGACAAGTTTTTCATGGGCGCGCTGACACCGTTCGGCAACGCCGAGGCGCAATTTGAAGGCAGTGGCGGTTTTGTCAGCGTGCTGGAGGGAGCGCGTATTTCTGCAGCCAATGGTGGCCGGGTCATGCTGCTCGCACCCACAGTGAACAATCGCGGCCGCATTGAAACGCAGGATGGCCAGACCATCCTCGCCGCAGGCACCAAGGTTTACCTGTCGGCGAGCCAGGATCCCAACCTGCGGGGGTTCCTGGTTGAGGTAGACAGCCCGGCAGGGCTGACGGGATTTAACACTCCCAATTCCGCAGTACCGGCTGTGGTGACGCTGGACGGAGAAACACACGCTGTTGCAGATGGTTACAGCAATCTGGGGAATGCGAGCAATACCGGGACTGTGCAGGTGGGCACCGGCAATGCAACCATGGTCGGTTATGCCGTGAATCAGATGGGTCGGGTCAGTGCGACGAATTCGGTAGTGCTCAGCGGCTCGGTGTATCTCACAGCAAAAGACACCAAGAAAAATCTTGTCGATAGCAGCGGTACAACCGTGCTCGGTTTCGCCAGCACACGGGCCGGTCAGGTGCGTATCGGAGAAAACAGCCGTACAGTAGTCATGCCGGCGCTGGATTCGGCGAAGGTGCAGGCTGCACTCAATGCCGAAACATTAAGCCGTGATTCCCTTGACGCCTATCTTTCGGGTGATGCGAACGCGCAGGCCTTTTTGCAGTACATGCCGGATACGACCAGCCTCGATTCGCAAACTTTCAACCGTTCCCAAGTCAGGGTTGTCGGGCAGAACGTGCAAATCGGGAACGGGGCATTGATCCGTTCACCTGCCGGTGATGTGTCGTTGTATGCGGTCGATGATCCGTCAAGATTGAAAATTTTCGATTCGGCGTCCGGCGGTGATCCGTTTGAGACAATCAACAGCGGTGATTCGGCGCTGGCGCGGATCCAACTGGCGCCCGGTGCGCGGGTAGATGTTTCCGGTCTCGAAGCCATTCAGGTGTCGGTCGCGCGCAACGTGGTTGAGGTCCGCTTGCAGGGCGATGAGCTGAAGGATTCAGCCGTCAATCGGGATGGCCCGTTGCGGGGGCAAAAGGTATGGATCGATGTCGCGCGAGGTTCCGATCTGGTCTCCAATGTCGATGACTACAAAGGTCAGATCGGCAGGAGCATCGCCGAGCGCTCCACCGACGGCGGCACGATCAATCTGCGCTCGCAGGGCGAGGTGGTGGTTCCTGCAGGTGCTGCGCTGGATGTGTCGGGGGGCTACGTCGACTTTACGCCGGCCGCGACCAAGCGGACATTGCTCGTGACCAACGGGAAGCTGGTGGACATTGCGGATGCCCGTTCCGAGGTTCGCTATGACGGCATTGCAAGCCGCATTGAATTGACTGATCCGAGGTGGGGTGTGACCCGGGTATTCGATATCGGCGAAAATTTGTTTAATGCAGGTTACCGTGACGGCAAGGATGCCGGCGGCGTAAATCTGGTCGCACGCCGCGCTGTTGCTGATGGCCGCATTGAGGGTCGAACCACTCCGGGCCTGTTTCAGACAAGTGATCAGCCGGCGGGCGCGACGCTGACGATCGGCGCTTCGCTGTTGGCGAGTGGTGCGCGGGACCACTTCCTCTCGCAAAATGTGCAGATTGGCGAAACATCGTCGCTGGCACCCGATTTCGGGTTTGGTGAGACCTTGCCTGATGTGCTGCGTGAGACGCTGACTTTGCCGTCAAGCCTGTTCGGTAGTAGCGGGGTCAACCGATTGGAGCTGTACAGCAATGAAGGCGTGTCGGTTGATCGACCGGTTCGTGTCACACCCTCCGGCAGTGTTCGCCTGACCGGAGAGGGAGTTGCAGTCAATGCCGATATCGAAGCGCCCGCCGGCAATGTGTCGCTTTCGGCCCGGGAGAATGTGACCACGACTCCGTCCGACACTGTGGATTTGCAGATAGGCAGCGGCGTAACGGTCGATGTGTCCGGGCGCTGGATCAACGACGGTTTGGCTCGTACGGTCAGCAGCGAAGTGCGTGCCATTAACGGTGGCAGCATTACGCTTACCGCATTCAATGACATTGAGCTGGGTGCATCGAGCCAACTCAATCTGCTGGGCGGAGGTTACAGAAACATCGCGGGCAAAACCCAGGCCGGCAACGGCGGTAATCTCAGTCTGGACTTCCTGCATCTCCGGCCTGAACTCCCCGGGACGGCGTTTGCCCTTGAACAACATGTCGATGCTGCAGCTCTCGGCAAAGGCGGCAGCCTTTCACTGACTGGACAGAAGATTGAGATTGCACATGCTGATCCTGCTGAATTCGGAACGTTGTGGCTGGGGCCGCAATTTTTCAGACAGGGCTTTTCGAGTTACAGCCTGACCGGGTTGCAGGGTATCGAGCTTGCCCCGGGCACCGGGGTTGCGGTTCGTACTGCAAGCAGGGAATTGCTGCCGAACGCCTCGACAGCGCCGACCGGGACTGACATCCAGAACATCAGTTCAGTTTCCGAGCGGATCGATGAATTGCGCAGTGCTGCGAGCCTCTCGCTGAGGAGTGGCGTGTATCTAGGGCAGACCAGCGTGCTCGAACTGGGAGCGGGTTCGCATATTGATGTTGATCCCAGATCTAAGGTCAGCCTGACTGCCTCAGCTAAAGTGAATATTTTCGGTGCTGTCAGCGCGCCAGCTGGAACGATTTCGGCAACGCTCGAAAAAGATGTGAATGTTTTTCCGTATGTCGCGACTGACGCCATCGTTGTGGGGCCGGGTGCGGTGTTGTCGGCGGCCGGGGTCGCCCGGGTATTTCCCGATGCCAAGGGTTTGCGCAAGGGTGATGTGCTGCCGGCGGGAACGATCACGCTCAACGCAGTGACGGGTTATGTGGTCGCCGATTCAGCGGCGGTCATTGATGTCTCCGGCGCCAAGCCGGTGCAGCTGGACCAACTGAACGCAGCGGGTGGATTCGGGGTGTCCGTTGCCGGTGATGCCGGGCATATAAACCTCTCCGCGCGCGAGGGCGTGGTGTTCGACGCGGCGGTTCTCGCACGGGGCGGCTCTGCGCAAACGCGCGGTGGTACGCTGGATCTGGCATTCGGAAGTAAATCGCTATCGACCGCCTATCCGTCCGGTGAGCGTATTCTCAACCTGGGTGGTGCGAGCCCCGGGATCCCTGCCAATCTCGATACCCTAAGTGGAACCGCACATATCGATCCGGTGCGACTGGAACAATCGGGCGTCGACAGCATCAGCCTTTCCAGTCTGGGGACCATTCGTTTTCAGTCAGATGTCAATCTGGGAGGGCGGCGTCAGGTGCCGCTCGGTTCGGTGTTTCTCGACGCGCCGCAGATCGATGTCAACGGTCGCAGTGTCGCTATCCGCGCATCAATGATCGGATTGGGAAACACCGACATTGATCGTCAGTCCGCGTTATCTGCCGTGAGCGCAGGCAGCGGCATTTTCACGGCGAATGCGGATTTTCTCGAATTGACCGGCAAAAGCAGCTGGAATGGGGCGTCAAGCCTCCAGTTTGGCAGTGCCACCGAATTGCGGTTGACCGGAATCCGCGCCGCAGGATCCAGCGCGCGACCCTCCGGGCGCTTGCAAACGACAGCTGATGTAACACTGACGGCCGGCGTTGTCGCGCCGTCAAGTTTGACCGAATTTGTTGTGAATACGACAGGCGATATGTCCGTTTCTGGCAGCAGGGAAACGATCGCTCCCTTGTCCGCGCTCGGGTCGGTCTCGTTGCAGGCGAGGAATATCACGCAAGGCGGCAGCATTCACGCGCCATACGGGCAGATCAATCTGGAGGCGTCTGAAAATCTTGCCTTGCTTGAGGGCAGTGTGACATCAGTCGGTGGCACCCCCGGGATCACACCGTTTGGCATGACGGTCAATGGTCGCTCATGGATTTATGACTATGGCATCGGGTCGCAGATCATCAGCACGCTTGATGAGAAGGCAGTACGCCTGAAGGGGCAGGCCGTCGATTTGCGTGCCGGCGCGCGAGTCGATGTTTCGGGGCGCGGCGATTTGCAGGCGTGGGAATTTACCCCGGGGCCCGGCGGTTCGGTTGATGTGCTTGCAAAACCCGGGGTGTATGCCGTTGTTCCGGGTTACGGTGCTCTGACCATTCCGGGCGATCCGCAGAATGCCTCTGGTTTTGATCAACCGCCGGGGACCGCGGTCTGGCTGGCTGGCGGTGCCGGGCTGCCGGGTGGCGTGTATACCCTGTTGCCGGCGCACTACGCCTTGCTGCCCGGGGCTTATCTGGTTCAGGTCAGTGGCGCGCGCAAGGACGTGCTGCCGGGACAAGGCGGGCCTGTCGGTGATGGTTCGACAGTGGTCTCGGGCTACCTGACCGACGCCCGCCATGGCGCCGGCGGTCCCCGTGACGGCCGTTACAGTGGTTACACGGTG
Organism: Bordetella parapertussis; assembly: GCA_945862135.1. Lineage (GTDB taxonomy): Bacteria > Pseudomonadota > Gammaproteobacteria > Burkholderiales > SG8-41. The sequence continues at coordinate 6,873 of CAMAYE010000073.1, read as the reverse complement.
CTCCCACAGTCAGAAGTGCTCAAGCGTTCGGAATTTTCACTGACATCGGCTGCAGAGTTTTTCGGCGCCGCGACATCGGGGCGTCCTGGTGACGCCGGCAGCCTGTCGATCAACGCCGCACAAGCACTGGCGCTTAACAGCGATTTTGATACCACCAGCCTTGCCGGCATGCGCGGGGCACAGGTTGATATCACTGCACCAAAGATTGCCATTGTTTCAGCAGGCGGTGCTCCCTATGACGGCGCCGGTTTCCTGGAAATCGATGTGCAGAGCCTGAACAAGCTCAAAGCCTCAAGCTTGTTGATCGGAGGTACTCGTACTGCAACGGCCGAAGGCATTGAGATAAGGGTTGGTACGCAGGAGGTCGTGGTTGCCAATACTGAGCTGATGCCATTGACAGGACCGGAACTGCTGTTCGCGGCAAACGACAAGCTGACCGTCAAGTCGGGATCGCTGATCGAGGGCAAGGGGACCGCCGGGACATTGGCTCTACCTCCGATGATTGTCGGATTTAATATTGTCGACAGCAATGGCAGCGGTACGATTACTGCGGCCGATATCAATCGTGGCGACGTCAATGGTGATGGACAAATTACGGCTCTCGACAGCATTTCGGGCAACAGCGCCTTGTTGCGGGTGTCGGGGCTTCAGCAGGCGGCGCTGGAGCGGCGCAATGTTGACCGTACAGCTGGTGAGATCAGCATAGAGGGAGCGCAGTTGCCGGCAGCCGGCGGTCGTGCCGCGGCTATCCTGCGTGCCGACGGATCTTTGCGGGTTGATGCGACCAAAGAGACGCTGGTTGATGGCGATCTGCAACTGGCGACCGGGGGTGCCCTTGCGGTTGGCGCGCGGCGAGTCAGTGTCGGTGAAACTGCCGGTGTGACCGAAGGGCTGGTGTTGTCGAACGAGCGGCTGGCTGCCCTCGGAAACCCTTCCGATTTTTCCATTCGCAGCTACACCACACTGGACCTCTACGGCAGTGCCGTGCTCGGCAACTCGACAGGTGGGGCTGAACGTATCCGCAATCTGCTCATTGAGGCGGGTGGCATTGGCGGCCATGCCAATAGCGGAAAAACCGCTGTAGTGTCGGCTGACGTGATTACGCTGGCGAATCCTGACAGCACCGCATTTTCCGGCGCTCCTTTGCCTGGCGATGGTACGTTGCGGTTCGTGGCGCAGGAGTTGTATATCGGAAGTGGCGGAATTGAAAATCTGCCGTTTGAAGCGCGCGGATTTTCGGGTATGAGCGTCGCCGCAAGCCAGCAGGTGGTTGGGCAGGGCAAGGCGCAATTAAAGACAGAAATGCCGCTGTCTATCGAGACCGCCCGGATCACCACGAAAGCCGGCGCAGACGTCAGGGTCGACGCAGGTGGTGGCCCGTTGATCACAACCGCCTCCGGATTGCCGGCACCGGGCCTTGGCGTCGCTGGAATCGGCGGCAAACTGACATTGTCCGCTCCGACCGTGATTCATGGATCGCATGTCGACATGCCGTCCGGGATCGTCAAGCTGGAGGCAACTGGTGCGAACGGCGTTGAAGGTGCAGGCAGCGTGTCTTTGACGGCTGGGTCCTCGTTATCGGCTGCCGGTACTGCGGTGAACTTTTTTGATGTACAGCGCCATACGAACGGCGGAACCGTGACGTTGTCATCTCTGAATGCTGACGTGCGTGTGGATGCTGCGGCTACTGTCAATGTATCGGGATCGCCCGCCACGGATGCCGGGGCACTCGTGGTATGGGCGCCCAAGGGTGTCGCGCAGTTGGATGGCAATCTGTTGGGTAACGCTGTGGGGTCGGGCGGTGTGACTCCACGTCAGGGGCGCTTTGTGCTTGACGTCTCTACGCTTCCTTCTTTTAATCAATTAAATCAAGAGCTTGAATTATCTTCAGTCAATGGGCAAGTGGTGGCTGGTGGTTTTACCGAAAGCCGTGATATCCGGGTGCGGTCCGGCAATGTCGATATCGGGGTCGCAGGGGAATCGACAGCCGCAGTAACGGCGCGTCACTTCCAACTCGCTGCGGATGCTGGTCGCATCGACATCCATGGGCAGTTGGACGCTGGTGGCGGGAACGGCGGCACTGTCGCGCTTTTTGCGGGTTCGGGTCTGACCTTGCATTCTGATGCAGGCATCGCTGCCAATGCGACTAACCCAGATGCCAGCGGCGGAACCGTGTTGTTGTCGACAAGCACTGGCAATCTCAATCTCGCGGCTGGATCAAGCGTCAACGTATCTGCTGGAACAGGCGGTCGCGGCGGCGAGCTGCATTTGCGGGCGCCACGTAATGGCAGCGGCAACGACATCCAGATCGATGCGATCGCGTCCACCGTCACTGGTGCAGAGCATATCCGCGCGGAAGGGTTCAAGACCTACGTTTCTACCAATATTGCTACCGCGGACTTCGGCACGGGCGCTGCATTGTTCACCGATGCAAGCACGTTCATGGCAAACACCGCGCCCATAGAAACGCGGCTTGGCGTCTCAGCAGATGACCGTTTCCAGCTTCAGCCGGGTATCGAAATCCGAAGCACGAATTCAATAACAGACATCGTTGCGCAGACGCTGGCCAACGACTGGACATTCCATACCTGGCGCTACGACCCGGATAGTGGAGTGGTCGCACCGCCCGGTCAGCTGACAGGCGGTACGAACGCCGCTGGCAAGGCGCTGGTTGCCGGCGTGCTGACGCTGCGTTCGTCGGGACCGCTTAATCTGAACGGCAGCTTGAGCGACGGTTTCAGCAGTGCGTTGACGACCGCCACAGTTCAAGGTCTGGATTCGTGGACATACCGGCTGGTTGCCGGTGCGGATATTGCGGCTGCAAATCCGCTTTCGGTCAAGGCGGGAACCAGCGACGTGACGCTGGCCAACGCGAAATTGCTGCGCACGGGGACCGGAGACATCGACATTGCTTCCTCGGATGGCATACGTTTTGGCAATCTGCAATCGGTGGTGTACACCGCCGGTCGGCCGGTGGCAGCTGCGGATATCGCCGGCTTCAACATCATGCCCGCGGACGCGACGGGTACTGGCGCCTCGTCCGCCGACTATAACTTTACCCGCGATGGCGGCGACATCCGGTTGACGGCAGCTGGCGACGTTGACATGATCAACACGCCCCTCAGCAATGTGCGGCAGCTCTACAGCAACTGGTTGTACCGTCAGGGCCAGGTCGATACGGACGGCAACTTCAGCGCTTCGTTTACGACTGGCATCAAATCAAATCCGCAAACAGCATGGTGGGTACGTTTTGACCGCTTCCAGCAGGGGATCGGGGCGTTGGGCGGTGGCAACGTTGATGTGGTTGCCGGTGGTTCGGTCAAAAACGTCAGTGTCTCCAGTGCGACGCAGGGCTTCATGGCGTCGAGCAGGCCGGATGCCGATCAGTTGAGCGTGCTTGGCGAAGGTGATGTCAGGGTCAGAGCGGGCGGTGACTTGCTCGGAGGACAGTACTGGAGTGGCCGCGGTAATGTTGAGATTGCAGTAGACGGTTCAATCGGGTCGTGGACGATTCCCACTACCAATGTATCGACTTTGCGCAAGCTGTATCCGATAGTCGCATTGGGTGATGGTAAAGCCGAAATTCTGGCGCGTGAAAATATCGACGTTCACGGGATTATTGATCCGTTTCTTGTTGTGCAGGATATTGGCTCCGGGCGAAATTTTGTCAATGTGAGCCAGAGTTCATCGGGTTCATCGCGGTTTTCGCTGTTTTCAGGTCAGACTGAGAACACGGCAGCTTCGCTGTCCAGTCTGAATGGCATGGTGCAGATACACAATCCGGAGTCTTCGGCCAACAACGCTAACAATGCGGTCGGTGTTCAAAACGCGTTCTCGAGTCTTGCTGGTTCCGCCAACAACAACTGGAACACGAATCTTTATTCCGCGTCCAACGACCGGCCACTGGCGCTCGCGCCAGCGTCCCTGACAGTTACGGCATTTCAGGGTGACGTGGATATTCTGAATAACATGATCCTGCGGCCTTCAGCGGCGGGAACGCTGGAATTGTATGCGGGTCGCAACGTGTCGATCCCGGGAACTGTGGTTATGAGTGATAACGACTTGGGCAGGGTTCCGTCGGCTGCGGGCGTGCCGATCAATGATACGGGCGACCTTCCTGCAGCTTTGAGAAACTGGCGTGCTCACGCGGAAATCATGCCGGTGCACCAAGGCGATGAAAATCCGGTGCGAATTTATGCGGCTGGCGGTTCGGTGGCCGGCAAAATCAATACGGTAAGTCTTATCCTGCCGAAGGCGGTTGATGTACAGGCCAATGGAGATATCACCGATCTAGGCATCGAAGCGCAAAACCTGCGTGAAGGTGACGTGACCAGTCTTCGCGCCGGTCGCGACATCAGCTTCACCAATCAGGGTGTGCGCGCACGAAACGCGAAAATATCAGTCGGTGGTCCGGGGTTGGTGGACGTTGAGGCCGGGCGAAACATCGATCTTGGTGCATCCGAAGGAATTGTGACTCGCGGCGACTTGGACAATCCTGCGTTACCGGCTACGGGCGCAGGGGTGAATGTCGCCATCGGGGTTCCCAAAGGGGTGGATTACCAGGGGGCCATGGACAGGCTCATCGTTGCGCTGGAGGGTGCGGCGGCAATTGGCGCGAAACTCGACGAGGCGACGTTGTGGCAGGCTCGGTGGCTTGCGGGTGACGATCAGATCAGTGATGCCGCTACTGCCTTGGCAGCTGTCCGGGCAATCGATTCGCTGCCCGATGCAGCGCAACGGCTGCGGGTGCGTTCGATGTTCTTCCAGGCCTTGCGCGACACGGGGAGGGATTTCAACAATCCGGACAGTCCTTATGCCGGCGAATATGGCCGAGGTTACAAAACGATAGAACTGCTGTTTCCGGGTATTGACGAGGGCAGCACTGCGGGGGCCTCGCCGCGTTATGGCGGCGAACTCAATCTGTTTGCAAGCCGGATTCGCACCGAACGCGGCGGCGACATTGAATTCATGGCTCCCGGGGGACAGGTGGTGATTGGTCTCGCCCAGCTTCCGGATGCGCTGGCTTTTTACAATCCTGCGGACCCGTCCAATCCAAGCAGCACGAACCGCAACCCCGTTCCGTTGGGTATGGTGACCGTGGAGCGCGGCGCGATCCGCGGATTCACTCGCGATGATGTGCTGGTCAACCAGTCGCGCATCCTGACGGTGGGCGGCGGCGATGTATTGTTATGGTCATCGAATGCCGATATTGATGCTGGCAAGGGCAAGCGTGCGGTGACGACGGTGCCGCCGCCGATCATCAAGGTTGATTCCAGCGGCAATGTGTCGGTTGAACTGCAGGGCGTGGCGACGGGCAGCGGCATCGGCGCGCTGGCGGGGCAGCCTGGGGTCATTGCCGGAGACGTTGATCTGATAGCGCCCAAGGGAACGGTGAATGCGGGCGAGGCCGGTATTCGGGCGACCAACCTCAACATCGCCGCGCAGGTGGTGTTGAACGCGCAAAACATCCAGGTATCCGGCACGTCGGCGGGCGCGCCGGTTTCCGACACCAGCAGCCTGTCGGCGGGGCTGGCCGGTAACAGTATCGGAGACACACAAGGACAGGACGCAGCCCGTGCGCTGGGCAACCAGTCGGCGGATGCACGCAAAACGGCTGACGCCGTGCGCCGCGCGCTGGCTGAAATCAGCCTGATCTCGGTCGAAGTCCTTGGTTTTGGAGAGCAGTAGCCTCGGCCCGCCCGATTTTCGCCATGTCCATGAGCCAGTTGGCTCGTACTAGCGTAATCATGTAGTTGTAACAATGAGTGGTGAGAATCGGGTGCGCGTAATTCAGTGTCAACTCTTTGGACACTGGAGATCCCGCTCCCTTTTTCATCATCAGGTTTCGTCCCGTGAAACGATTGATTGCGCTTACGTTGCTGTTGCTGTTGCCCATTTCCGCCAGCGCGTGGTGGAACAATGACTGGACCGGGCGTAAGAAAATATCGCTGAATACCACGGAATCCGGCGCTGCAACAAAGGAGGCGCTGACCCAGTTTGCGCTGCCGGTACGGTTGCACACCGGAAACTTCCTTTTTTCCGATGCCAAGCCGGATGGGAAAGACATCCGCTTTATCGCAGCGGATGACAAGACACCGCTGAAGTTCCACATTGAGCGCTACGATGCGACCAATGAGCTTGCGATCATCTGGGTACAGGTACCGAGACTGCCCGGCGCATCGAATAGTGAATTTTTCTGGATTTATTTCGGTAACCAGAAGGCGCCAGCCGGAGAGGACGCGAAGGGCATCTACGACGTTAATACAACCGCGGCCTTTCATTTTTCAGAGAAGGAAGGTGCGCCGCGGGACCAGACTGCATTCGGCCATCATGTGGGTCAGTCCAGCGCGATCCTTGCCGAAGGCGGATTGATCGGGCCTGCGGCGACTTTCGACGGCAAAGCCAAGCTGTCTATCGGTGCAGCGCCGGCATTGAAGGTGGTTCCCGCTCAGGGATTGACCTGGTCGGCCTGGATCAAACCTGCCGCTGTGGCAAACAAGGCAACGCTGTTCGCGCAAGTCGACGGGGCGAAGTCGGTTTCAGTGCTGATGGAAGGTGGCGCGGTTTACGGACGCGTCGCGACCGAAAAGGGCAAGCCCTTCGAAAGCGGACGTGAAGCGCGCATTGCCATTGGCACGTGGACCCATGTCGCGGTGACGTTCAAGGACAGAATTGTCGTTTATGTCAACGGCGTCGAAGTGTCGTCTTCTGCTGCTGTGCTACCGGAGATGGGCGGAGAAATTTCCGCCGGTGAAGGTTACGCTGGTGATATCGACGAGATGCAACTGGCCAATGCGGCGCGTCCGGCGGACTGGGTAAAGGCGCAATTTCACAGCCAGGGTGCCGACGGGAAACTGATTGCTTACGGAGAAG
>CAMAYE010000072.1 GCA_945862135.1 Bordetella parapertussis | reverse complement strand
CAATAAGTTGAATATTTTTTATGTCGATAACCCGGGATTGACGCTCGATCGTGATACCGGCTCGGGCGTAGGCGTAAAGCGGCTTACCCGCCACTTTCAATGCCGAATGCATCGGCGGCATCTGTGTCTGTGTCCCGAGGAACCGCTGTAATACTATCCTGACTTCCGCTTCCGTCACATTCACCGGGCGTTGCTCCAGAATTTCGCCTTCAGCATCGCCTGTATTGGTTGTCGCACCCAGCCGCAGCGATGCCAGATAGCCTTTGTCGGCATCGAGCAAAAACTGTGAAAATTTGGTGGCCTCACCCAAACCAATTGGCAACAGTCCTTCAGCCATTGGATCCAGGGTGCCGGTATGACCTGCTTTGCGTGCGGAAAACAGCCGCTTGACCCGCGCAACAGCCTGTTGGGAGGTCAAGCCCAGCGGTTTGTCGAGCAACAACACGCCGTTGACATCTTTGCGCTCGGCGCGAGGCTTATTCACTGCGGGGGTTTATTGCCAGGTTTACTGGCGATCGCTTCGTCGATGAGGTTCGACAGTTTTACGCCGCGTTCAACGGAAATGTCGTAGTTAAAACGCAGTTGCGGTACCGTGCGCAGTTTCATGACTTTGGCGAGCGAACTGCGCAGGAATCCGGCGGCATGGTTGAGCGCTCGTGCGGCTACTTCCTGCTGTACCGGTTCACCGAGAGCGGTAAAAAAAATCTTTGCATGCTCGTTGTCCTGCGTAACTTCGACATCGGTGATGGTGATCAGGCCGACACGCGGATCTTTGAGTTCCATGCGGATGATCTCGGATAATTCGCGCTGGATCTGGTCGGCTATGCGCCGACCGCGGGGATAATCTTTAGGCATGAGGCAACTGCTCCGGAAAACCAGCCGGGTGCGCCGTGAGGCGGCACCCGTAAAACACGGCGGTTACAGAGACCTCGCCACTTCGACGACTTCGAAGACTTCCAGTTGGTCGCCTTCCTTGATGTCGTTGAAGTTCTTCAGCGACAGCCCGCATTCAAATCCAGCCTTGACCTCTCGCACGTCATCCTTGAAACGTTTCAGCGAATCAAGCTCGCCTTCATGAATAACGACATTGTCACGCAGTAACCGGATCTTGGAACCACGACGGATCAAACCTTCGAGAACATAGCAGCCGGCCACAGCGCCGATCTTGGAAATCCGGAACACCTGGCGTATTTCCACCAGACCCAGCGTGCTTTCCTTGCGCTCCGGGGAGAGCATGCCGGTCAGCGCGGCCTTGATCTCATCGACCGCGTCGTAAATGATGTTGTAGTAACGGATATCGACGCCGCTGCTTTCGGCGAGTTTCCGGGCTGCCGCATCAGCGCGGGCATTAAAACCGATGACCACGGCTTTCGAGGCCAGCGCCAGGTTGATGTCCGATTCGGTAATGCCGCCGATCGCAGCATGCACGATGTTGACCTTGACCTCTTCAGTCGACAGTTTGCCGAGGGCGTGCGTCAGACCCTCGTATGACCCCTGCACGTCGGCTTTGATGATCAGTGAAAGCGTCTTGACCTCGCCCTCGCCCATCTGCTCAAACATGTTTTCAAGCTTGGCTGCCTGTTGTTTGGCCAGCTTTACATCGCGGAACTTGCCTTGGCGGAACAGCGCAATCTCGCGTGCCTTGCGTTCATCGCCGAGCACCATTACTTCGGCACCCGCTGCGGGCACGTCTGACAAACCGAGTATTTCGACAGGAATAGACGGACCCGCTGATTCTATAGTGTCGCCGGCTTCATTGAGCATCGCGCGAACGCGACCGAACACGGCGCCCGCAAGAACAATGTCACCGCGTTTCAGCGTGCCGGACTGCACAAGCACAGTTGCCACCGGACCACGCCCCTTGTCGAGACGCGATTCAACAACAATACCCTTGGCCGGCGAATCTTTCGGTGCCCGCAGTTCCAGCACTTCAGCCTGCAGCAGAATGCGTTCCAGCAAGCTGTCGATGCCCTGACCGGTGCGCGCAGATACCTCGACGAACATCGTATCGCCGCCCCATTCTTCGGGTACCACTTCCTGCGCCGAAAGGTCCTGTTTTACTCGTTCAGCGTTCGCTTCCGGTTTGTCGATTTTGTTAAGCGCAACAATCATCGGCACTTTTGCCGCTTTGGCATGGTGTATGGCTTCAGCGGTCTGAGGCATCACGCCGTCGTCTGCTGCCACAACGAGAATGACCAGATCAGTGACTTTCGCCCCGCGTGCACGCATGGCTGTAAAAGCCTCGTGACCGGGTGTATCGAGAAAAGTGATCATGCCTCGCGGTGTTTCAACGTGATAGGCGCCGATGTGCTGGGTAATCCCACCCGCCTCGCCACTGGCGACCTTGGTGCGACGAATGTAGTCCAGCAGCGAGGTTTTACCGTGATCGACGTGCCCCATTACTGTTACTACTGGTGCACGCGGTTCAAGTTTGACTTCAACCTGCCCCGCCGATTGTTCCAGATAAGCGTCCGGCTCATCGAGTTTTGCCCGCTTGCCGACATGCCCCATTTCCTCAACAAGGATGATTGCAGTGTCCTGGTCGAGAACCTGGTTGATCGTCGCCATCGTGCCAAGCTTCATCAGCGTCTTGATGACTTCCGCCGCCTTTACAGACATTTTGTGTGCGAGATCGGCCACGGAAATGGTTTCCGGAATGAGAACATCCTTCACCAGCGGCTCAGTCGGCGCGGTAAAACCATGCTGCTGATCACCATCCTGCTTGTGCGAGGTACGGTGAACCTTGCGGTCTCGCCAGCCCAATCCGCCGGATGCGTCACCGCGTGTTTTGATCGTACGCTTGCGCGCAGTCGGATCCTGCCAGACCACCTGCTTGGCTGGTTTTTTGGCACCTTTTTTGGCTTTGTCGCCGGTGTCACCTGCCGGCGCAGCGGGTTTATGGATCGTGCCTTCAACCACAATTGCCGGATCAACTGCAGGTGCCAAAGGAGCAGCCGGTGCCGGTGCGGCAACAACCGCATCGGCTTTTGCAGCCGCTTCGACTTCAGCCTCTTTCTTGCGTTTTTTGGCGACGTCTTCAGCCTGGCGTGCGGCGAGTTCGGCCTGCTTGCGTGCCTCTTCTTCGCGCGTCGCAATTTCAGCGGCATCAATAATCGGCTTCGGTGCCTCTTCGACCTTTTCGGGTTCCGGAGTGTCTCGCTTAATCAACACGCGTTTCTTGCGCACTTCGACCTGGATCGTGCGGGCCTTGCCGGTTGTGGCATCCGCTTTCTTGATCTCGGTCGTCTGGCGACGTGTAAGGGTGATCTTCTGCTTGGCTTCCTTACCACCATGTGCTTCACGCAGATGGTCAAGCAGTTGAGTCTTGTCCTTCTCGGTCAGCCCGGTGTCTTCGGTCAGCGCTTTCTTCACGCCGGCCGCCTGGAGCTGCTCGATCAGCAGCTCTGGCTGAACGCCGAGTTCCTTGGCAAATTCTTTGACTTTGATCTGGGGCATAGCCGGTTACTTTTCTTTTCTGCGATCAAGCGTTGGTTTCGGCAAACCACGGCGCACGTGCAGCCATGATCAGCGCTTTGGCGCGCTCCGCATCAATCGCGGTCAGCTCGATAAGATCGTCGGTTGCATAGTCGGCCAGGTCTTCCTGGGTCGCGATGCCCTTCGATGCCAGCATGCGGGCGGTATCGTGATCCATGCCCTCGACCTTCATCAGATCCTCGATGTCGTGCTCGACTTTTTCTTCGCTTGCAATCGCCTGCGTCAGGAGCGCATTGCGAGCGCGACTACGGAGTTCGTTGACGGTGGCCTCATCAAACGCCTCGATCTCAAGCATTTCGGTGAGAGGAACGTATGCCACCTCCTCGAGAGTTGCAAAACCCTCCTGCACAAGAATGTCGGCGACTTCTTCGTCGACATCCAATTTTTCCATGAACTCGGCGCGCGTCTTGGAAGTTTCCTCTTCGCTCTTCTTCTGAGCGTCGACTTCGGTCATCAGATTCAGTTCCCAGCCGGTGAGTTCCGCAGCCAGACGCACGTTCTGCCCGTTGCGACCGATCGCCTGGGCGAGGTTCTCCTCGTCCACAACGATGTCCATGCTGTGCTTTTCTTCATCAACGACGATGCTGCTGACTTCCGCGGGTGCCAGGGCGTTAATGACGAACTGCGCCGGATCCGGATTCCACAACACGATATCAACGCGTTCTTGAGCGAGCTCGGCGGTTACGGCCTGGACACGAGACCCCCGCATGCCGACGCAGGTGCCAATCGGATCGATGCGCGCATCCTTGGAATGGACTGCAATTTTTGCTCGCGAACCAGGGTCACGTGCCGCACCTTTGATCTCGAGCAAACCTTCCTCGATTTCCGGAACTTCAAGTTCAAACAGCTTGGCGATGAATTCGGGGGCGGTGCGAGACAGGATCAGGTGCGGACCACGGGCCATGCGATCCACTTTCCAGACGTAGGCGCGGACGCGATCGCCGAGCCGCAGATTTTCTTTCGGGATCATCTGGTCGCGCGGCAGCATGGCTTCCAGTCGGCCGGACTCGACAATAGCGCTTCCGCGTTCCATGCGCTTGATGACGCCAGTCACCAGATGCTCCTTGCGTGCCAGGAAATCGTTGAGAATCTGCTCTCGTTCCGCATCGCGGATCTTCTGCACTATCACCTGCTTGGCAGTCTGAGCGCCGATACGGCCGACTTCCATGCCTTCCAAGGGTTCCTCGATGAATTCGCCGACCTGGGCTTCGGGATCTTCTTCCTGCGCCTCATGCAATTTGTATTGCCGTGAAGGCACTTCGATTTCCTCGTTCTTCACAACTTCCCAACGACGGAAGAAGGTGAATTCACCGGTTGCACGATCCACTGAGGCGCGGATCTCGACGTCCTCGGTGAATTTCTTTTTGGCTGCAGAAGCCAGAGCGAGTTCAAGCGCGCCGAACACAATTTCCTTGTCGACGTTCTTTTCACGCGCCAGCGCGTCTACCAGCAACAGAATTTCACGACCCATATCCGTCTCCCGCTCAAAACGCCGGCATCAGCCGCGCCTTATCCAAATTGCCCAAGTCGATGGACAAAACACGTCCGTCAACCTCGATTCCCACCTTGCCGGCTTCTCCTGCGCAAATCACACCGACAAAATTACGCTGTCCTTCCATCGGCACCCGCAATTTCAACTTCGCCTTCTGGCCGGCAAAACGCACAAAATCCTCAGCCTTGCGCAGCGGCCGGTCCAGACCTGGAGATGACACTTCCAGTCGGTCGTAGGCCACATTTTCAACCGTGAACAACCGGCTGAGATGATTGCTGACCAATGCGCAGTCCTCAACCGTAATGCCACCCGGTTTGTCGATAAACACGCGCAATAAAGCACCTTTGGCAGATCTTTCCAGATCCACCAGTTCATAGCCGAGTCCGGCCAGCGTGTTATCGAGTAAACCCTGCAAATCCATGACAAACCGTGCCAAAACGGCGCCACAAACAAAAAATGGGCGATCCGCCCATCCTGCGTGACACCTAACTGTTTTACAGAACTTTGAACTATAACAAAATTTTCCCTTTCGTTCAATCACGCACTGCTACGTTCCTTTTGCTCCGCAGTATGAAAAAATTCATAACAATCAAATATTTAAGTGAATATACCCGGTCTTTATCAAGTGCTTTGGTTAATACAGACTTGCAGTCGCATAAAGACTGTATATAATTACAGTCATGAACGACCAAAACCACAAACCTTTAACTGCGCGACAGATTGAAATTCTGCGCATGATCGAAATCCACGTCGAAGAGTCCGGGTTTCCGCCAACGCGCGCTGAAATCTGCACTGCGATGGGATTCAGTTCTCCGAATGCCGCAGAAACCCATTTGCGTGCCTTGGAGCGAAAAGGGGTAATCGAAATGACCTCGGGCGCTTCCCGGGGCATTCGTCTGACGCAGCAGCCCCCCCCTTCTTCACTACCTGTCATCGGCCGTGTTGCAGCCGGCAGCCCCATGCTCGCTGAAGAAAACGTAGAACAGCAATGTCGTGTCGATCCAGCTCTTTTTGACCCGCCTGCGGATTATTTGTTAAGAGTCAGGGGCATGAGCATGCGAGATGTCGGCATTCTAGAGGGTGACTTGCTGGCTGTTCATCGCACGACTCAGTTTCGGTCCGGTCAGATCGTGGTGGCACGCCTTCACGACGAAGTGACTGTCAAACGGATCCAGCGGAATCGTAACGTTGTAGAACTTCTTCCGGAAAATCCCGACTTTGAGCCGATCGTTGTCGATCTCAAACGTGATCCCCTGGAAATTGAAGGTATTGCGGTGGGCGTCATCCGCAACGGCAAATGGTCCTGATCACCACTGCATAACAGGAATTTGCGGAACTGATTCGCCTAGAGCGAATAATCCAGTCCCATGACTTCACGTACATCGCGCAGTGTTTCCTGTGCGAGTTTGCGTGCTTTCTCGCAGCCATCGGCAATGATATTGCGCACGAGTGTCGGGTCATCCAGATAACGTTCTGCGCGCTCTCGCATCGGTTTTTGTTCGGCGACAATTGCGTCAATAACCGGTTGTTTGCATTCGATACATCCAATACTGGCGCTGCGACAGCCCTCCTGCACCCATTTTTTCTTTGCGTCATCAGAATAAATCAGGTGCAGTTGCCAGACTGGGCACTTGCCAGGATCACCAGGATCCGTGCGTTTTACGCGCGCCGGATCGGTGGGCATGGTTTTAACCTTCTTGCCGACGTTTTCAGGTGTCTCCCGTAATCCGATCGTGTTGTTGTACGACTTTGACATCTTCTGCCCGTCGAGTCCGGGCATTTTCGATGCTTCAGTCAACAGCGCCTTCGGCTCCGTCAGGATGACTTTGCCGCCACCTTCGATGTAACCAAACAGCCTCTCACGGTCGCCCAGTGGCAGGTTTTGCGATTCCTCAAGCAAGGAGCGAGCCGCTGCCAGCGCATCACCATCGCCTTTTTCAAGGTAGTCGGTGCGCAACTTCCGGTAAAGCTTGCCGCGTTTCGCACCGAGTTTTTTGATGGCGATTTCGGCTTTTTCCTCAAAGCCTGGTTCACGGCCAAACACGTGATTAAAGCGCCGCGCGATTTCGCGAGTGATCTCGACATGGGGTACCTGGTCTTCACCAACCGGCACCAGATTGGCGCGATATATGAGGATGTCAGCGCTTTGCAATAATGGATAGCCTAGAAAACCGTATGTAGCCAGATCCTTTTCAGTCAGTTTTTCCTGCTGATCCTTGTATGTCGGCACGCGTTCAAGCCATGAAAGCGGCGTAATCATCGACAGCAGCAGATGCAATTCTGCGTGCTCCGGCACTTTGGACTGGATGAAGAGCGTAGCTTGCGCCGGATCAACGCCTGCGGCGAGCCAGTCAACGACCATGTCCCATGCGTGATTTCCGATCGTTGCCGGGTCATCGTAATGCGTTGTCAGCGCATGCCAGTCAGCCACGAAAAACAGGCACTGATGCTCGTGCTGCAGCTTGACCCAGTTTTTCAGAACGCCATGGTAATGGCCAAAATGCAGTGCACCGGTCGGGCGCATGCCGGATAGAACGCGGTTTTCAAACATCGAGTGATGATTCCGGAGTAAAAGGATGGTTTGCAGCAACATTGCCGAAAACCATAAAATTTAATAAAAACAATAAGTTAAAATTTACCGTATCGTGCTTGCATCAACCGGTATTAATCGATTTTAGCGCAACACTTCATAGCATCGTGCTTCGGGAAGACTACAAACCAAACGGCGCCAGGCTGCCCTTGCCTTCACGAACCACAATCGGCGTTGGTCCAGTCAGGTCAACTACCGTACTGGGCTCAATGCCACAAGATCCTCCGTCCAACACCAGATCCACCAAATGTTCCAGTCGTTCACGGATCTCATTGGCATCCGTATATGGAATTTCGTCTCCGGGCAGAAGCAATGTCGATGAAAGAATTGGTTCACCCAGCTCAGTCAGCAGCGCATTTACCACGGGGTGATCCGGTATTCGCAGACCAACGGTCCGACGTTTCGGATGCTGCAGGCGTTTTGGCAATTCCCGGGTGGCTTCAAGGATGAACACGTAGCTGCCCGGGGTCGCGGCCTTGAGCAAGCGAAACTGCTGATTGTCCACCCGCGCATAGGCGGCCAGTTCCGAGAGATCGCGACAGACCAGGGTCAGGTGATGACGGTCATCGATACCGCGAATCACGCGGATCCTTTCCATTGCTGTCTTGTCCCCGATGTGGCAGCCCAAGGCATAACAGGAATCTGTCGGATAAACGACGATGCCGCCATCGCGGATTATTTCTGCGGCTCGTTTGATCAGCCTGGGCTGCGGATTTTCGGGATGGATGGAGAAAAATTGCGACATGCCTGTGTGTGCGCAAATGCGCTCAGAACCTCGTCCACACCGGATCACAACCAGACGGCAGTGCAGGTACGTTGCCGATATCGCGATAACTCTCACCGGGACCGTGAAAGTCCGATCCAGCAGAAGCCAGAAGCCCATATCGTCGCGCATGGCGTGCCCAAGTCACAAACTCCGCTGGCGTATGCGAGCCTGTAACCACTTCGACAGCCGTGCCGCCCAACTCTACAAATTCCCCGAGAAGGCGATCACATTTAGCATCCCCCAGGTCGTAACGGCCGGGGTGTGCGAGAACAGCTGTTCCGCCGCTATTCATGATCCATTGCAACGCATCGGCAAGTGTTGCCCATTGATGCGGCACATATCCCGGCTTGCCTGGCGTCAAAAAGTGCCGGAAAACCGCATTGGTATCACGTGCATGTCCGGCCTCTACAAGATATCTCGCAAAATGAGAACGGCTGACAAGTTCCGGATTCTTGGCAAACTTCCGCGCACCGGCTAGAACGTCGGGTATTCCGAAGGCCGCAAGACTATCGGACATGCGTTGGGCGCGGATTTCACGCCCTGCCCTGATCTTCGCAAGGCCATCGACCAATGGGCTGTGTCTTGCGTCAATATTCAGGCCGACGATGTGCAAAGTCACCTCTTCCCACAATACCGAAATCTCGACGCCGTTGACGAGCCGCATTCCCCATTGCTCTGCCGCTTCGCGTGCGGCCGCAAGCCCCTTGATTTCATCGTGATCGGTCAAAGCAAGTACATCAACGCCGCAGCGTACGGCACGTTCCACCAGTTCAGCCGGACTCAACAGACCATCGGAGCAGGTTGAATGACTATGAAGATCAAAGCGCATAAATATTTAATTAAATCAATGAATTAAATCAACTCAAGGCGCGCATCATATCAAATCATCTGCAATCTAGATAAAACTCCCGTTAACCGTTAACAATTTCCACTGACACCACTATCAGCGGCTGTCTGCAATGGGCTTCAGTTATACTCCGCGCATTCGAACTCTCGGAATCGCGCGGCACATGAACCGCAATCAAGGCATCGCACTTGCCGTCGCCGTCATCAATGTATTGTTGATCACGCTGTTTCCGCCAGTCGACCAATTCTCAGTTGCGGCATCCAGCATTCCCGTGTTTGCGGGATTCTATTTTGTCCTCTCAAAACCACCGCTGAGCGTCATCAACACCGATCTTCTGGTGATTGAAATGGTCGTCGTTTTGGTTAATCTGGCCATCGCCTGGCTGCTTCTGGCGGATCGTCCAGCTGCCCCGGCTCAACGCAGACTCAGCCTTCAAGGCGCATCCCTGCTGTTTACCGGAGTCAACCTAGTGCTGATGCTGTTGTTTCCGCCCATGGAATCCGTATTTGCAGTCACCAAGGCTGCAATTCCGAGCTTTGAAGGGTTTTTCTTCATCTTCGCGCACAAACCCGGGTACGTAATCGTAGACACCCTGCTCTATCTTGAAATCACTTTTATTCTTGTGAATGGCGCATTCCTCTGGCTGATCTTCAAGGAACGCAAACCGCCCACTGCTGAAGAAATCCGCGCAGCAATGCGCGAATACCAACACCGGTAGTTTTCCTGCCGGCGGTTTGCAATACGATCAAACGGCGGTGCGCGCCTGATGCAACCGGCTCTGCGCCGGCACATGCTGCGCAAGAAATTCCATCTGGTCGGCCAAAATGCGTCGATTGGTAAGAATCAGGTACTCGGCACGATTCGGCACATAAGGGAGGTAAAACAGCTCCATACCCGCACCTTCCGGAGTACGGTCACTTTTCCGTTCATTGCAGGAGCGACAGGCTGTCACCACGTTCATCCAGGTATCGCGACCGCCTTTCGAGAACGGGACAATATGATCGCGTGTAAGCTTCGCTCCGGAAAAACTGGTTGCGCAGTAAGCGCAGATCTGACGATCGCGATGGAACAATTCGCGATTGTTCAGTGGTGGCACCTGATTGAAGGCGCGCATGGCCATGGCCTTGCCTTTGATGGCAATGATGCTGGCGCCGCTGATCGTTGACCGTTCACCGGTCATCCGGTTGAATCCGCCGTGAACGGTAAAAGCCTGTTCACCCAGGCTCCAGGCGACCTGGTCTTTAGAGTAGTAGTAGCAGGCGTGCTGCCAGGTAATCCAACGGTGCGGGATACCGTGAGTATCCAGCGTCAGAATCAACGGAAACAGGTTGACTGTTGCCGGTTCATTGAGGATCGGAAGATCGCCATCCATTGCGGGCAGTTTTCATCCAAAATCGGGGTTTAAAACAAGGTTCAAAACACTTTTCAGGAAGCCGCTTCAATTTACCAGATTTTTGAATATTTGGAACAATTTGCCACTGTGACTGGCTCTGTAGCCACCGTCAGGCTATACTCCGCGAGCGTGATTTATCCCCAAAGCCATACATCCCATCCGGTGTCATCGCCGGTTCCTTCCTGTAGCGCCGTGCCTGCGTGCCGCGCTTCGCGAGTTTGACGTCCGCGTTGTCCTCGCCCTACTCCGGTTAGCCCCATGTCGTTTGCCGATCTGAATCTGATTCCTGAACTCCAGCGCGCTGTTGCCGACGAAGGCTACAGCGAACCCACTCCGATCCAGGCCAAAGCCATTCCGGCAGTGCTCGAACGCCGCGACATCATGGGCTGCGCCCAGACGGGAACCGGCAAAACCGCCGGCTTTACACTACCGATGCTGCAACTGCTCGCGCCTTACGCGAACAGCAGCCCGTCGCCGGCACGCCATCCAGTACGCGCACTGGTGCTGACACCGACGCGTGAACTCGCCGCGCAGGTCAGCGATAGCGTCAAGGCTTACGGCAAGTTTCTTAAACTGCGCTCGACCGTGGTGTACGGCGGTGTCGACATGCCGCCCCAGACCAAGATCCTTCGCGAAGGCGTGGATATCCTTGTTGCAACGCCGGGCCGCCTGCTCGATCACGTGCAGCAGAAAAGCGTCTCTCTCGGCCAGGTTGAAATTGTGGTCATGGACGAAGCAGACCGCATGCTCGACATGGGATTCCTGCCGGACATCCGGCGCATTCTCGCCCTGCTGCCAACCCAGCGCCAGAGCCTGCTGTTCTCGGCAACGTTCTCGGAAGAAATCAAGAAACTGGCCAACCAGATGCTGCGCAGCCCGACACTGATCGAGGTTGCCCGTCGCAATGCGCCTGCGGATCTGGTCAAGCACCAGGTTTTTGAAACTCCGGCATCGCGCAAACACGCCGTACTGGCCAATCTGATCCGTTCGCGCGACATGAAGCAGGTTCTGGTATTTCTGCGCATGAAGCGCGACTGCAACAAACTGGCGCGTGACCTGGTGCGCGACGGCATCAACGCCACTGCCATCCACAGCGACCGCACACAGGCCGAGCGCGAACAGGCGCTGACGGATTTCAAGGAAGGCCGTTCGACCGTGCTGGTGGCGACCGACATTGCCGCCCGCGGCATCGATATTGAAGAACTGCCGTTCGTCATCAATTACGAACTGCCTTACACGCCTGAAGACTACGTGCACCGTATCGGCCGCACCGGTCGTGCCGGCATGCCGGGCGAAGCCATTTCCCTGGTCTGCCCGGATGAAATGCGCCTGCTGGCTGACATCGAGAAGCTCCTCAAACGCGCGATCCCGCGCCAGTCCGTCGAAGAAGGCGCCGCTGACCTCGCGGCGGAACGCGAATACGAGCGCGGCAAAGAACGGGAACGCCGTCCGCGACGCGAGGAACGTAGCGACGAGCCCCGGCGCGCAGCGTCTGCGGCTCCGCCGCCCAAACCCCGGCCCCAGGTCGCCGCCGACGGCTTCGATTTCAGCAAGCCCTACGAGCCAACGTCTGCTTCGACAACAGCAGGTGCCGCACCACCGACGCCGCAACGGCAACGTACCGGTCGCCCGACCGCAGCGCTTCTCGGCGGAGTTAATGCCAGAGACAAGAAGTGACCTGCTTGCTGCCCCTCCAGCGCCGTTAAGCCGTGGACACACTGTCTGTACCGGAACTGATTTACTTCTGCTTCATCATCATCATTTCCTACGCCATCCGCGGCAGCGCCGGTTTCGGCGGTGTCACGGTACCGTTGCTGGCCTGGGTGCTGTCGCTGAAAACAGTCGTGCCGATGGTGACATTCCTCGGCCTAGCTTCATCCATTGCCATCCTGTACACCGATCGTCGGCACATCGCCTGGCAAGACCTGTTGCGGGTGATGCCGTGGACCGCGTTGGGTGTTGTCATTGGTGTCTATTTTTTCAAGATTCTTGATGCCGCCACGCTGGCGCGCATCCTCGGCGGCTTTGTTCTGGCATACGGCGCCTACTCGTTGCTGATCACCTGGCGCAAGCCGGGCAAAGTCATGCTACCGATGCACGTCATCACGCCGGTTGCCGGCACCGTGGCCGGATTTGTCGGCACCATGTTCGGTTCAATGGCCGGCATGTTTTTCGCGATTTACCTGGACCTCCTGCGCCATGGTCGGGAAGTGTTTCGCGCAACCGTCGCTGCGATTCTGTTCGCATTGGGAATCCTGCGTGGCGGTGCCTATGTCATCACCGGAGAATTCACGCGGGATGTCATCATCGCCTGCGCCGTTGCGCTGCCGATGATGGGCATCGGCATTTTCATCGGCAATCGCATCAATGCCAATCTCAATGACAATGCCTTCAAGCGGCTCGTCGCCGCAATCCTGATGGCAAGTGGTCTGCCGCTGCTGTTGCGTTGATTTTGCACGCTTCGCCGCGGCTATAATTGCTGAACTTTCCAGATACAGGTGAAATTATGGCTGACGCTCGTTTGATCACTCCCGCCGCCTTGCAGGCGGCATTGCACGATGGCAGCGAAATCGCATTGCTGGATGTCCGCGAGGACGGCGAGTTCGGCGAAGACCACATGCTGTTTGCAACGCCACTGCCGTACAGCCGGCTGGAACTGGGCATCGCATCGCTGGTGCCCCGCAAAAGTGTACGCATCGTGTTATGCGATGACGGTCATTCGGGCATGGCGCAACGCGCCGCAACCCGGCTTGCCGCCCTCGGCTACACCGACCTTTTTCTGCTTGAGGGCGGTACGCAAGGCTGGAAGGCCGCAGGTTATGTGCTTTTCAAGGGCGTCAACGTACCGAGCAAACTTTTCGGCGAAATGGTCGAGCACGCCTATAACACGCCGCGCATCACGGCGCAGGATCTTGTGAGAATGCGCGAGTCCGGTGAGGACTTTGCCCTGTTTGACGGCCGCCCCCTGAACGAGCACCACAAGATGACGATCCCCGGCAGCACTTGCTGCCCGAATGCCGAACTGCCGTACCGCGTCGCCAGTATGGTGAAGAACCCGAAAACCAAGATCATCGTCAATTGCGCCGGCCGCACCCGCTCAATTCTCGGCGCCCAAACACTGATCAACTTTGGCGTGCCCAATCCGGTTTATGCACTCGAGAACGGCACCCAGGGTTGGTACCTGTCCGATTTGCAACTGGAGCATGGGTCTCCGCGCCGCTATCCTGAAACAGTCGACGCAGCTCAGTTGCCGGCGCAGCAGGAAGCGGCGCGGGCGCTGATCAAGCGATTCAACGTGCGAATTGCCTCCGCGTCTGAAGTTGCCGGTTGGCTGAAAGAACCGGGCCGCACGACCTATCTCTGCGACGTGCGCACCCCGGAAGAGTTCGCTGCCGGCAGCATCGTCGGCGCGCAGCACACGCCCGGGGGCCAACTGATTCAGGCAACAGACCAATGGGTCGGTGTACGCAACGCACGCATTGTATTGATTGATGGCGGTGAAATGGTGCGGGCACCGGTTGTCGCCAGTTGGCTGCTGCAGTTGGGTTGCGACGCCTGCGTACTGGACGGCGGCGTCAAAGCCGCGCTCGAAGGTGTCAAGATCACCGATCCTGAACTGCCTGTAATTCCACTGATCTCTGCAGTCGAACTCAAGAAGCTGATCGAGCTCAAGGCATGTACGGTTCTTGACGTGAACAACAGCATGAACCATCGCAAGGCACATGTGCCGGGCAGCCGCTGGACCATTCGCACGCGGATAGCACAGGATGCCAAAGACGCGAAATCGCCGGTCGTGCTGGTCGCTGACGATACGGACTTCGCGCGGCTGGCGGCGACCGAGCTTGGTGATGCCGGCATCAGCGATATCCGCCTGCTGGAAGGCGGCGTCAAAGGCTGGATCAAGGCCGGCTATCAAACGG